>NZ_LQYX01000047.1:0-59876 GCF_001587475.1 Geobacillus sp. B4113_201601 | reverse complement strand
TCCCATTGATGTGATCAAAAAACAGCTCCATGTCGCCTAAGGGGTCCCCTGTTTGTCTCTTAGGGAATGGAAATTATTGTAATGAAAAATGCTCATCTACAGTATAGTATAAAAAAATATGCTTTATGTAAGGAGGCGATACAATCAAAGCATATTATTAAACTCAAGGGTGATGAAATTCCAATATTCATATCAGAAGAACTTAGAGAATTAATAGAGAAAAATAATATAACAGGATGTGATTTTTTAGAAGTTAAAGTAATCTAAATATAACCCGTGGTGCTAGTTGAACGCTACTAGAATCAATTGTAGCGAGCTTTTCACATCTTTGCATCAAGAATGGTTATAAATTAAGGGCGTATCAATATAGTGATGGAGGCAATGGTCATGGAATAGTATGGGCTATACCTGTTGATAAAGAGCCACCAGATCCAATAGAGTGCGAGCGTTTCGATGGCCATTTTCTGACTGCACCGAAACCACCCTTTGCTTGGCTAGATTTCATGCAAGCTCATGTGCTTTCGTTGACTTCTTGACGGCTATCCATCATAATATTATTTTGTTACCGGAAATGAGGCGCGCAACAAAAGTGTTGCGCGCTTATGCATGATGACGCGGGAGTTTATGCCAATTGGAGGGGTGCGGCGATGAGCCATCAGCGTTATCCGTTTGCGTTGGAAAAAAACGAGAATTTTTTTGATAAACTCAGCCAATGGATCGGCGATGTTTTTTATGATATTTTGCCGGAAGCCGGTTTTGAGCTGCGCGATGAGCAAATTTATATGGCGTTTCAACTCGAGCGGGCGTTTCGCGAGAAAAAGGTGATTTTTGCCGAAGCGGGAGTCGGGACGGGGAAAACGATCGTTTATTTGCTGTATGCGATTTGCTACGCCCGTTATACCGGTAAACCGGCTATCATTGCTTGCGCCGACGAAACGTTGATTGAGCAGCTCGTCAAAAAAGAAGGCGATATTGCCAAACTGTCCGAGGTGCTCGGGTTGGACATTGACGTTCGGCTTGCCAAGTCGCCGGATCAATATTTATGTTTGAATAAATTGGAAGAAGTAACGACATACCTCGATGAGGACATCGAACTGTATGAGCAAATTTATGACGAGCTTCCCGCGTTCGTTCATGACTATCAACCGATGCAGTCGTTTTACCGCTATGGCGACCGAAAGGAATACGCCCACCTTACCGACGAGCAGTGGAAAAAAATCGCTTGGGATCCGTTTCAAGACTGTTTCACGTGCGAGAAGCGGCATCGCTGCGGCCAGACGCTTTGGCGCGACTATTACCGGAAAGCGGCCGATTTGATCGTCTGCTCGCACGATTTTTATATGGAACACGTGTGGACGTATGAGGCGCGTCGGCGGGAAGGCCAGCTGCCGCTCTTGCCGGAAGCGAGCTGTGTGGTGTTTGATGAGGGTCACTTGCTTGAATTTGCCGCGCAAAAGGCGTTGACTTATCGAATGAAAGAGACGACGCTTGAGACGCTGCTCACACGGCTTCTTGAAAACGACATCCGCGAAGAGCTCGCTTATGCCATTGAAGAAGCGCTCGCGGCGAGCAGCCGCTTTTTTGCTGAGTTGAAGGCGTGCGCGAAGGATGTCCCCGGTTCGAATCGAAAGGAAATTGTCTCGTCGCCTAAGCTTCAGCAATGGGCGAAGAAGTTGCGTAGTAAAATTGTGGAAATCGGCAACGAGCTCGTGTTTGAGAGCGAAACGTATACGATCGACCATTACCAGCTCAACATCGTGGATGAATATTTGGATCAAATTCAGTACTCGCTTGATCTGTTTTTAACGAACACCGATGCCATCACGTGGCTTGAATCGTCGCGTCACGAGGCGACGTTTGTCGTCATGCCGCGCACGGTTCAGGAAGTGTTGCGCGAAAAAGTGTTCAGCAAACGCATGCCGTTTGTCTTTTCATCGGCAACCCTATCAAACGGAAAATCGTTCGAATATATCGCGCAAAGTTTAGGCATCGATGACTACTTGTCGTTCAGCGTGCCGTCGCCGTTTGATTATGACGAACAGATGGCGATTTATATGCCGACGTTTCGCGCGGACGAGACGCTGTTTGCCAAAAAGTATGAGTATGCGCTCAACAAGCTGCGCGAAACCGGAGGGCGGGCGCTCCTTTTGTTCCCGACGCGCGAGGAGCTGCTCGAGTTTAAGGAAGCGGCTGCCGGCGAACCGTTTTCGTTTTTGTTTGAAGGCGACCGCGAAATTAGCGATTTGGTCGCTGAGTTTCAGCGCAACGAAGAGACGGTGCTTTGTTCGGAACATTTATGGGAAGGGCTGGACATCCCGGGACCGTCGCTTTCAAACGTCATCATTTGGTCGCTGCCATATCCGCCGAACGATCCGGTGTTTCAGGCGAAGCGAAAAGCGTATCGCAATCCATTTTGGGACGTCGATGTGCCGTATATGTTGCTTCGCCTTCGCCAAGGGGTCGGACGGCTCATCCGCACGCGCGACGACCGCGGCCTCGTTTCCATTTTCATCACCGATCGGGAAGATGGACGGGTTGTTGCATCGATCAAAGACGTGTTGCCGACAACGGTGAGGGAGGAATGAAGTTCCTCCTTTTTCTTTTTCGTTTAGCGAAAGATTTTTCCGCTTGCGGCAGGAAAAACGACTTGTCTTATGGAAGTAAATAGCTGGCCATCAAATCAACAGGGGGACTTGAACGACATGAAGCAAATCGAAGAGCAGTTTTTGCGATATGTGAAAAAAATGATGAGCTACCGCGAAGCGATTGGCCTCATGTACTGGGATTTGCGGACGGGCGCTCCGAAAAAAGGGGTGGAGCAGCGGTCGGAAGTGATCGGCATGCTTTCGGAAGAAGTGTTTCACATGTCGACATCGGAAGAAATGGCGGCGTTTATCGCCAAGCTGTCGCCACAGGGCGTTTACGAACAGCTTGATGAAGTGACGCAGCGCACTCTCGATGAGTGCAAAAAGGAATATGAGCGCAATAAAAAAATTCCCGCCGATGAGTATAAGGAATACGTCATTCTTTGTTCCAAAGCGGAAAGCGTTTGGGAGGAGGCGAAGGCAACCGCTGACTTCGCGCTGTTTCGGCCGTATTTGGAGCGCATCGTCGAGTTTCAGCGCCGCTTTATCAGCTATTTGGGATATGAAGAGCATCCATACAACACGCTGCTCGATCAGTATGAGCCGGGCATGACGGTCGAGCTGCTTGACGGATTGTTTGGCCAGTTGCGCGAACGCATCGTTCCGCTTGTGCAGGTGGTTTCCTCAGCGCCGGACAAGCCGGACACGTCGTTTTTGTTCGCTCCGTTTCCGAAAGAAAAACAGCGCGCCTTTTTGCTGGAGCTGCTTGTGGAGCTCGGTTACGATTTTGGCAAAGGGCGGCTTGATGAGACGGTCCACCCGTTTGCGATCGGGCTGAATCCGAACGATGTTCGGATTACGACGCGTTACGACGAGCGCGACTTCCGCACCGCGATTTTTGGCACGATCCATGAGTGCGGCCATGCGCTGTATGAGCAGCACATTTCCGAGGCGCTCACCGGCACGCCGCTGGCGAGCGGGGCGTCGATGGGCATTCATGAATCGCAGTCGCTCTTTTTTGAAAATATGATCGGGCGCCACTACGCGTTTTGGAAACGCAATTATCCGCGTCTCCAGCAATACGCGCCCGCCCAGTTTGCCGGCGTGTCTTTGGACGCGTTTTACCGGGCGATCAATGAAGCGAAGCCGTCGCTCATCCGCATTGAAGCCGACGAATTGACGTATCCGCTTCATATCATCATTCGCTATGAAATCGAAAAACAGCTGTTTGCGGGTGAGCTGGAAGCGGCGGACTTGCCGGATGTCTGGAATGCGAAGTATGAACAGTATCTTGGCATCCGTCCGCACAATGATTCGGTCGGCGTGTTGCAGGACGTTCATTGGTCGGGCGGCAGCTTCGGCTATTTCCCGTCCTATGCGCTCGGCTATATGTATGCAGCGCAGTTGAAGCGGGCGATGGAGAAGGAGCTCGATTTCGCGCAGCTGCTTGAGGAAGGGACGATTGCGCCGATCCGTGAATGGCTGACGGACCGCATCCACCGATTCGGCAAAACGAAGAAGCCGCTCGACCTTGTGCGCGATGCGACGGGCGAACCGCTCAAAGCCGATGGCTTGATTCAATATTTAGAAGAAAAATATCAAGCGCTGTATCGGTTATAAAGTGGAGCGCGGCGGCAAACGGCCGGCTGAGCGCATCGAGGGTGTCCCAAAAGGACCGGGACGCCCTCTTTCGTTTCTATATATACGTACTGACTGTTTCCGCCGCACGATATGTTGTGCCTATCTTGAAAGAAGGAGACCTTTTGGGTCAGTCCCCATTTGGGTGAAGAACGAAAGGTCGGACTGATGAACGAAGTGCAGATCGGCGCAACGATCAAAGAGGGCGTCCCGCTGCCACTGGGAGACGCCCTCTTTTTTTACCATAGTTTGTATCCTTTCGACCCCGGCGGGGCGTTTTGAATAATGTCGATCAACGGCACCGTATAGGCGATCAAAATCAATGCAACGACAAGGCCGAGCCAAAGTTTCCAGTTTTCCAGCGCCAGCGCGGCTCGTTCCTGTGGGGCGGCCGCTTCGGCGACGGGAAATTCCGTTTCGCCTTTCGGGGCGAAAAACGCCAAATTGATGACGATGACGAGAATGAGAATGATGCCGATGAATAAGATCGTTCCACCAATCGCTTGTGCGATTTGATACGGAATCCATTCGAGCGCCTGCGGCGAATTGCCGTACGTTGAGAAGGCGGAACGTCTCGGTGCTCCAAGCAAGCCGGCCAAATGCATCGAACCGGACATAAACGTCATTCCAACGGCCCAAACGACCGTTTGTATGATGGCGAGCCGGTTCATCGCTTTCGTCATCACCCGGCCGGTCAAATGCGGGATGAGCCAGTACGACGCACCAAAAAACGTTAAGACGACTGTTGTTGCAATCGTTAAATGAAAATGGCCAGTCACCCAAATCGTGTTATGAACGACTTGGTTCAGCTGATGAGAAGCGTTGATGATCCCGCCGGTGCCAGCCGGAATGAAAAACAGCATCCCGACAAACGGCGCGAAAAAGCGCGCATCGCCCCACGGCAATTTCCGCAGCCACCCAAACAAGCCTTTGGCTCCTTGCGAACGGCCGTATGATTCAAACGTCGCAAACATGGCAAAGGCGGTCATGAGCGACGGAATGACGACCATAAACGTCAAGACGACTTGCACGTATTTCCAAAACGGCGAGATCCCCGGCTCGAGCAACTGATGGTGGAAGCCGACCGGAATTGAAAACAGCAAAAACAAGATAAACGCCAGCCGCGCGAGCGAATCAGAGAAAATTTTGCCGCCGATCACTTTCGGAATGACGGCGTACCAAACCATATACGCCGGCAGCAACCAGAAGTAAACGAGCGGATGACCGAAATACCAAAACAGCGTCCGGCTTAACAGCACGTTCACCCGGTCGGTGAGCCCGAGCGACCACGGAATGAGCTGAAAGACGACGGTCGCAGCGACGCCGAGCGTGCAGACGAGCCATAGCACCATGTTCGTCACCGACATAAACGCCAGCAACGGGCTCGCCTCGCCGCGGTGCGCTTTCCTCCAGCGCGCATAATGGGCAAATATCGCAAATCCGCTCACCCAGCTGCCGACAACGACAAGCGCCAAGCCGATATAAAAGCCGGCATGCGCTTGCAGGGGGGCGTAAAAGGTATATAGGACGGACGCTTTTCCCGTCAAGATGAAGAAGGCGCTCATGCCTGTGCCGATCGTCATCATCCAAAAGCCGATCCAGCCAAACCGGCGCGAACCGCTCGAAAGCGCTCCGGTCGTGCGGCTGACGGCGGCAAACTGAAAGCCGATAATGAAAAACGTTGTCAGCACAAGCCCGAGCAGGACGCCGTGCGTCGTTAAAATCGTATAATAGCTGATGCCGGCTGGCAGTTCAAACTTGCCGGAACGGACAAGCGTCTGCAATAAACCGGCCAGTCCTCCGAGCGCAAGGGCGGTAAAAGCAACAACCATATGTGCTAAGGCTAGTTTGGCGTCGCGTCGATCAACTTTTTCCAACGGTTGTACCATATTAATCCACCACCTTCATGCGCGCCGTCATCATATGGTGGCCGGCGCCGCAATATTCATTGCAAAGAATCGTATATTCGCCGGGCTGATCAAACGTCGTCGTCAAGCTGTTGATATAGCCGGGTTCAACCATCATGTTGATGTTGGTTCCCGGGATTTCAAACCCGTGGATCACATCCTTCGAGGTGACGTTGATCGTCACTTTCGCTCCTTTCGGAATTTCGATGGCATTTGGCGTAAAGGAAAACGCCGCGACGACGATGTTCAGTTCGTACTCGTTGTTTCCTTTTTTGACAAGCCCCGGCTGATTGAAGGGCGGGGTTGTGTCCACTTTCTCTGGATCGATCGTCGTCAGGCAGCTTGGCGGCTGCTGTCCGGAGGCGAAAGCGCTCACGCCGACGACGGTTAAAAAGACAACGAGACAGCCGATGCCAAACGTCAGCCAAATTTTTTCGTACTTGTGAATGTGCATCTCCAGTCCCTCCTTTGCCGCTTACAGGCGGTGCAAAAATAAAAAGTAGACGCTGACCCAAGCGAAAATGATGAAAAAGCCGAGCAAAAACACAGACGCTAGCGTGCCGCCGAGCGCCGGCTCTTTCTCGTTTTTTGGTTGCCGGATCGCCGCCGTCGGTTTGGTCGATTCTAGTTTCATGTTGCATCCCTCCTCTTTTTTGAATTCATCCCCCATCACATCGGTGAGGCAGGCGCGTCAACCGCGGATTTCCCTGCTTTGACACTATCATAACTGTAGAAAACAAAGGCAACAGTGACTTTTCTCACAAAAACGATGCGGGAAGTTTGAACAAATGGTGACGATTGTGAACAATGTATGAAAACGATGGACAGAAAAGCCACCACCGATGATGGTCCTTCGGTCGGGCGCGACTCGAAACGGTTTGAAATCAAAAACCGAAGCGTGGCTTCGTACCAACAAAGAGATAAAAGCGAATAATCTGTATTTTTTGTCCTTTAACGTTCGTCTTTTTTAGCAAAAAACGCTTCTCAACCGCCGCTGGTCATGGTATACTGCTAATAACTGAATCACGCTGACTCACTCATATAATCGCAAGAATACGGCTTGCGAGTCTCTACCAGCCGACCGTAAATCGGCTGACTATGAGTGGCAATGTCGGAAGGAAGGCGGCCATGGCCGCTTTGCGCCTTCGGTTTGCTGTTGGCTTAAAAGACATTGCCTGACTCATGGAATGAGTGAGGCCGGTGTTTTTTAAGCTTTTTTTATTGGGAGGGAATCGGTATGCGCGCATTGCTCGAGAAAATTGCCGCTGAAGGGGAGGTTGTCGCCGGCGGGGTGCTCAAAGTCGACCGCTTCTTAAACCACCAAGTCGACCCGCGATTAATGAAGCGGATCGGTGAGGAGTTCGCTAATCAGTTTCGCGGCGAGCGGCCGACAAAAGTATTGACGCTCGAGTCATCAGGCATCAGCCCGGCGCTTATGACGGCCTATGAACTCGCTGTTCCGCTTGTCGTTGCCCGCAAGCGGCGGCCGTTGACGATGACCGGTGAGGTGTATCGCGCGGAAGTGTATTCGTTTACGAAGCAGGAGGCCAACGAGATCGTCGTTTCCCGTTCACTGCTTGATGGCTTTGACCGGGTGCTCATTATCGACGACTTTTTAGCCAACGGCCAGGCGGCGCTCGGGATGGTGGAGGTCGTTCGTCAAGCGGGAGCGGCTGTCGTTGGCATCGGCATTGTCATTGAAAAAGCGTTTCAAGACGGCGGCCGGCTGCTTCGTTCGCGCGGACTTCGCGTCGTTTCGCTCGCCCGCATCGCTTCGCTTGCGGATGGCGTCATTCGATTTCACGAAGAGGTGATGAACGGATGAACATGAAATGGTGGCAAATCGGGTCATTAGGCATCCAGCACGTGTTAGCGATGTATGCGGGGGCGATCGTCGTCCCCCTTGTCGTCGGCGGCGCGCTTCGGCTGTCGGGGGAGCAGCTGACGTATTTAGTGGCCGTTGACCTATTGACATGCGGCATCGCGACGTTTTTACAAGTATGGAAAAATCGATGGGTTGGCATCGGTTTGCCGGTCATGCTTGGCTGTACGTTTACGGCGGTCGGGCCGATGATCGCCATCGGCGGACAATACGGAATGCCGGCCGTGTACGGGTCGATTCTTTGTGCCGGGCTTGTCGTCGTGTTGATCAGCCCGTATTTCGGCAAGCTGCGGGCGCTGTTTCCGCCGGTTGTCACCGGTTCCGTCGTCACGGTGATCGGCTTGACGCTCATCCCGGCAGCCGTGAACAATATGGCGGGCGGGCAAGGGGCGAAAGATTTCGGCGACCCGGCCAACTTGGTGTTGTCGTTTGGCGTGCTCGCGCTTATTGTTGTGCTCTATCGCTGCTTCAAAGGCTTTGTCCGTTCGATTGCTATTTTGCTTGGGATGGCCGTCGGCACTGCTGTCGCGGCGGCGATGGGAAAAGTGGACTGGACGGCCGTCGCCGCAGCGTCGTGGGTTCACCTGCCGCAGCCGTTTTATTTCGGCGTTCCGTCATTCCATGGCCCGGCCATCTTGACGATGGTGTTGGTCGCCATTGTCAGCCTCGTTGAATCGACCGGCGTCTACTTCGCTTTGTCTGACATTTGCCGCCGCCGGCTGACGGAAGAGGATTTGGCGGGCGGTTACCGCGCCGAAGGGCTGGCGATCATGATCGGTGGGCTGCTCAATGCGTTCCCGTATACGACATACTCGCAAAACGTCGGCCTTGTGCAGTTGTCGGGCGTGAAAACGCGAAACGTCATTTACGCCGCCGCTCTGTTTCTCATCTTGCTTGGATTTGTGCCGAAAATTGCGGCTGTCGCGACGATCATTCCAGCTCCAGTGCTTGGCGGAGCGATGCTCGCCATGTTTGGCATGGTCATCGCCTACGGCGTGAAAATGCTAAGCCACGTTGACTTGGCGGTGCAAGAAAACTTGCTCATTATCGCCTGCTCGATCGGCATCGGGCTCGGGGTGACGGCGGTGCCGAACTTGTTTGCCGAGCTCCCGGCTGGCCTCCGCATTTTGACCGACAGCGGCATCGTCGCCGGCAGCATGACCGCCATTCTCTTAAACGCTGTCTTCCATCTCGGCAGGGCGAGAAAATCAGCTGCTCTGCCGCTACAGGAACAAAAAATCTCGTAAACGTGTCAAGGTCATCGGTTTCGTCGCCTTCTTTGCTTCCCGCGATCAGCTTGGGAAGCAAAAAAGGCTTTTTTGTTGCGTGTCGATTTTTAAAGAAAAGAGTAGAAGACGGTGGAAGTGCGGTGATATAATGGAAAGGGAAAGGAGGTGAAACCGTGGACGAATGGGTGGTGCGCCTGTTTGACGAGCTGCGGCAAATGCGGGCGGAGATGGCAACGAAGGCCGACATCGCCCAAGCGAATGAGCGCATCGAGCGGCTTGAACAGACGATGACCACGGTGAAAGAAGACGTGGCGCAGACGAACGAACGCCTCGGGCAGCTGGAACAAACGGTGGTGGCCATGCGGGAGGATATGGCGTCTTTGGATGCGCGCGTCGGGCGTGTGGAAGAGCGCGTCGAGCATATGGATGCCCGTATGGGACGCATGGAGGAACGCGTTGAGCGCGTTGAGCAGACGATGGCGACGAAAGAAGACGTGGCGCAGACGAACGAACGCCTCGGGCAGCTGGAACAAACGGTGGTGGCCATGCGGGAGGATGTGGCGTCGTTGGATGCACGCGTCGGACGTATGGAAGAACGCGTTGAGCACACGGATGCCCGTATGGGGCGTATGGAAGAGCGCTTCGAGCACATGGATGCCCGTATGGGGCGTATGGAAGAGCGCTTCGAGCACATGGATGCCCGCATGGGACGTATAGAAGAACGCGTTGAGCGCGTCGAGCAGACGATGGCAACAAAGGAAGATGTCGCCGAATTGCCGTTTATTCGGCAAGCCGTTATGGAGACATTGGAGACGCTGCGAGACGTGTCAACGATCAAGCAAACCGTTGCCCAAATGCAGCAGAAAATCGATGAAATCATCACCGGACAAGCTAGGCAAGAGCTCGTTCTTCAATCCCTCGCGTTGCATCTGCTTGAGCATGAGAGTGAAATCCGCGCTTTGAAAGCGAAATAACGCTAAGCATCTCAGTTCATATCCTCACTTGAGTCCGTTTTCCTTCCCAAAAACAGGCCGGCTTTGTCCGCGCCTGTTTCTTCATGTGTCCTTCTTTTGGATGATCAGCGGTTTTCCAATCATAAGACGCACGGGATGCTTTTTGTCTGCATACGGTTTGCTTTTTTGCGCATCCTAAGCAAAAAGAGGAACAAACTGAGGTGTTTGTATGCCGACCCTTTTATCGATCGGCACGGCAACGATGCCATATATCGTTTCCCAAGAAGAAGTGAAGCAGCATGTCGCCGGGCTGTTTGCCGGTCGCCTCGCGCGCGCCGAGCGACTGCTTCAGGCCTTTGACAACGGCGGCATTCGGACGCGCGCGTTTGTTCAGCCGCTTGCCTGGTACAGCACACCGCGCGGTTTCGGCGAGAAAAATGCTGTATATACGGATTGCGCCGTCCGCTACAGCGGCGAGGCAGCCAACAATTGCTTGCAGAACACTCCTGACGGCTCGGTTCCCCATGAGGCGATCGATGCGCTGTTTTACATCTCAACGACCGGACTGTCTACGCCGAGCATCGAGGCGCGGCTGATGAACGTGCTGCCGTTTTCTCCTTCCGTCGTGCGGGTGCCGGTTTGGGGGCTCGGCTGTGCGGGAGGAGCAGCGGGCCTTGCGCGGGCGGCCGATTATTGCCGGGCGTTTCCGAAGGCGAAGGCGCTTGTGATTGCCGCTGAGTTTTGCAGTTTGACATTTCAGGCGGATGACGTATCCAAAAGTAATGTGATCGGCACATCGCTTTTTTCCGACGGCGTGGCCTGCGTGCTTGTCGCCGGCGATGAAGCAGCGCCAAATAGCGGTGCGCCGCGCATCATCGCCGCCCGATCGGCGCTGATGCCCCGCTCGGAAGATGTGATGGGGTGGGAGATTCGCGATGAAGGGCTGTTTGTCGTCTTTTCAAAAGACATTCCGTCGATCGTCCGCGCATGGCTACGCCCGCAAGTGGAGTCGTTTTTGCAGGAGAACAGACTAGGGCTTCGCGACCTTCGCTATTTTATCGCCCACCCGGGCGGGAAAAAGGTGATGGAGGCGTATGAGGAAGCGTTCGGATTCGGCATGGAACAGACCAAGGCGGCCAGAGAGGTGTTGGCCCGATATGGCAATATGTCGTCAGCCACCGTTTATTTTGTGCTCGAGGAAGTGATGCGGCAGCCGCTTGCGCTCGGGTATGGGCTGCTCGTTGCCCTCGGCCCCGGCTTTAGCGCCGAGATGGTGCTGCTCAAATGGGAGGAATGATGATGCGGTTTGCCTTCGTGTTTTTTACGGTGGTCGGGATGCGTTTGGTTGAGCTTTGGCTTGCAAAACGGCACGAACGGTATGTGAAAGCGCTCGGAGCAAAAGAGGTGGGCGCCCGCCATTATCCGTGGATCGTGTTAATGCATGTGCTTTTTCTTTTGTCGCTGGCTGTCGAGGCGCTTCGAAAAGGCGCCCGCCCGTCGCGGCGCTGGCCGCTTTTGTTTCCACTCTTTCTCGCCGTTGAAGGGCTGCGCGTATGGACGATTTTGTCGCTCGGTCGCTTTTGGAATACGAAAATTTTGATTGTGCCCAACCGTCCGGTCGTGAAAAAAGGGCCATACCGGTGGATTCGTCATCCGAACTATGCGGTCGTCGTTTTGGAGATCGCGCTGCTGCCACTTTTGTTTCAGGCGCGATTGACGGCCGTTGTCTTTTCATTTCTTAATGCGTTGCTGCTGTTCGTTCGCATCAAAACAGAGGAGCGGGCGTTGGCGGCATTGACAGACTATCAGGAAGCGTTTCGCGCCCGGCCGCGCTTTTGGCCAAGCATCTCCCGAAGGTTGACGCCTTTCTAAAAAGATGGAGAAAAGCCCCCTTTTCCCTGTTGATCGATATTTTCATGCGCTCCCGCCTTGTTGATGGGCGGGATTTTTCGTTTTTCCTATTGGGAAACGGAACAAAATGCAGTAAAATGAATGTAAATGACATTGACGGAAACAAAGGGGTTTGAATCATGGGGAATGTTGCTGTTAGACCGCCGTCATTGCGGCCGTGGCTGGCGAAAATGATGAAGATGCATGAGCTGCTCCATCAAACGGGGGATTCAGATAATGCCAGTAAAGTGAAGCAGCTCATTGAAAAAACGGCGGCCGGGGAGCTCGTTGTCGCCTTTTGCGGCCATTTTTCCGCCGGCAAATCCAGCTTGATTAATGCGCTGCTCGGTGAGCCGCTATTGCCGTCGAGCCCGATTCCGACGAGCGCCAATCTTGTCAAAGTGAAGGCCGGCCGGGATTCTGTGCGCGTCTTTTATCGCCGCGAGGCGCCGGTGGAGTACGAACCGCCGTATGATCCGGACCTCATCCGCGCGCAATGCCGGGACGGGGAGACGATCGAGTGGATTGAAATCAGCTGTGAAACGGGCGCCATTCCGCCGGGCGTCGCCATCTTGGACACGCCGGGCATCGACTCGACGGACGACGCCCACCGGCTGGCGACGGAGTCGGCCCTCCATCTGGCGGATGTCATCTTTTATGTGATGGATTATAACCATGTCCAGGCGGAATTAAACGTTCAATTTACGAAACAGTTGACCGATGAAGGAAAAACGGTGTATTTGGTCATCAATCAAATTGACAAACATCGCGAAGAGGAGCTGCCATTCGCGGCGTTTCGCGCTTCGGTGGTCGAGGCGTTCCAACGCTGGGGGATCGAGGCGGCCGGACTGTTTTTCCTCTCGTTAAAAGCGCCGTCCCATCCGCACAGCGAGTGGCAGGCGTTGTCAAGTTGCTTGCGTCGGCTGTTTGCTGACAAGGATGAATGGCTCGTTCGCGGCGCTGAATCATCGTTGAAATGGATCGCCGCCCGCCATCTTGAGCAGTTGTGCGCTCAGCATGAGAAACTGGCGCAAGAGATGCAGGAGCGGTTTACCGCGCTTGGTGGGGGTGCAGGTGAGGCGGCCGCCGAAGAGCTTCATCGCTTGGAAGCCGAGCTTGCCGAGACGCAAACAGCGGCCGCGCGGCTGGAAGAGTCGGTTCGCACGGAGCTGGAGCGCGTGCTGCACAATGCTTATTTAATGCCGTTTGAAACGAGAGAGCGGGCCGGAGCGTACTTGGAAGCCATGCAGCCTAGCTTTAAGGTCGGATGGCTGTTTTCCAAGACGAAGACGGAAGAGGAGCGCAAACGGCGGTTGGCGGCGTTTTATGAGAGCGTGAAAGCACAGGCGACTGCGCAGATCGAATGGCATGTCCGCCAATTGCTGCTGCGGTTTGGACATGAGTGGGATGCCGATGCCGCCTGGCTTGGCAAGTGTCAACAGTGGACGGTGGAGTGGGATGAATCGCTGCTTGCAGGCCTCGTCAAACACGGAACGGATTCGCGCGGTGCGGCGCTGTTGAATTATACCGATGATGTCGCGGCGGCGCTCAAAAAACGGTACCGCGACTCAGCGCTCGCTTTGGTGGCGGAGCTTGGGGAACAAACGGCCAACCGGGCGGCCGAGCAAATCGCGGCATTGCGTGTCAAGTTGTCGGCAGCGCGCGAAAAAGCGGAGCTCGCCGCTCATTTGGCCCGCCTTGAAGCGGAGCGGGAAGAGCGGCGGCGCATGCTCGAGCAGCTGCTCGTCGCCCCCACCCCGAACGATGGCCAAACGCTCGATGAAAAACAGCTGGCTATGCTGACTGCTGCCCCTTCGTTCCAGAAGGTGCGCCATGCCGAGGCGGCGGTGCGGCCGCATGAGCCGCGGGAGGCCATGAATCGTGTTTCCGAAGAGCAAGCGCTCAGTCAGAAAAGAGCGGCCGGCAGCCGGGCGGCGCGAGAACGGGACGATTTCTCGCGGGCGCGGCCTGTCGGACAAAAACTGCGAAGCGAAGAAGCGGCCGAGCGGCTGGAGGCGGCGGCCGCTTGGCTCGAGCGGTCCGAACTGCTTGCTCGTTTTGCCAGCCCCCTGCGCGTCAAAGCGCGGCGGCTCCGTGAGCGCTCGTTTACGGTCGCTTTGTTTGGTGCTTTCAGCGCCGGTAAATCGTCGCTCGCCAACGCCTTGCTCGGCGCGCCGCTTTTGCCTTCATCGCCCAATCCGACCACCGCTGCCATCAGCAAAATCGCGCCGCCTGACGAAGAGCATCCGCACGGAATGGCGGTGGTCAACGTCAAAAGCGAGCGGCAAATGTGGGACGATGTTCAAACATCGCTCCGCCAGTTTGGACTAAAGGCCGCTACATGGGAGGAGGCGCTTCGCCTGTGCGCCCGCCTCGCCGAATCCGGAGCCATGCATCCGGCGCAAAAGCCGCACCTCGCCTTTTTGGCGGCCGTCGCGGCCGGTTATAAACGGATGGGTGGCCAGCTCGGCGCGGCGTTGTCGGTCGGCTTTGACGAATTAGAGCGGTATGTTGCGGATGAGGCGGTATCGTGTTTCTTAGACGAGGTCGTCCTGTATGTCGATTGCCCGCTCACCCGCCAAGGGGTGACGCTTGTCGATACGCCGGGGGTCGATTCGCTCAACGCCCGGCATACCGGAGTGGCGTTCCATTATATGAAGAATGCCGATGCGCTGCTGTTTGTGACGTACTACAACCACGCCTTTTCGAAAGCGGATCGCGAATTTTTGCTTCAGCTTGGGCGCGTTAAGGATGCGTTTTCCCTTGACAAAATGTTTTTTGTCATTAATGCCGCTGATTTGGCTCAGTCGCGGGAGGAGCTCGATGCGGTCGTCTCCTATATGAACAGCGAACTCGCCCGCTTCGGCATCCGTTTTCCGCGCCTTTATGCGCTCTCGAGCCGCATGGCGCTGGCGGAGAAAACCGGGGCGGGACCCGTGCCGCACGACGTTTTGGCGGATTCAGGGCTGCCCGCTTTTGAGGCCGACTTTTTCCGCTTCTTGACCGAAGAGCTGGCCGAAGTGGCGGTCGAGAGCGCCTGCGCCGAGCTTGCGCGGGCGCATCAGGCAGCCGCGGAGTACGCTCGGGCTGCTGGACAGAGTGAGGCGGAAAAAGCGGAGAAACAACAAATGCTCGGGCGCCTTCGCGAAGAGATGCAGGCGCTGCTCGCCGGCGCCGATGACGCCCACGGCCGGCAAGCGCTCCGCCAAGAGGTGGAGGAGCTGCTCTATTACGTGAAACAGCGCGTGTTCCTGCGCTTGAACGATCTGTTTAAGGAAGCGTTCCATCCATCGGTGCTCCGCGACGGCCAAGGGCCGATGCGCCAAGTGCTTGCGCGCTGTCTTGACGAGCTGCTTGCGGCGGTCGGCTTTGATTTGGCGCAGGAGATGAGGGCGACAAGCTTGCGGGTAGAGTCCTTTTTGCGCAAGCGGCTGGATGAGCAGTTTGCCCGTCTTGGCCGTGAGCTTCGAAGCCTCGATCCGTCAGTGGCTCTTACGCCGCCGGAAACGGCTGTTTTTGCGGCGCCGGAGTTCGCCACCGCCCTTAGCGATGTGGATCGGGCGCGGTTTGCCAAGGCGCTTTCGCTCTATAAAAACGCCAAATCGTTTTTTGAACGCGATGAAAAGCGGCGGATGAAAGAGGAAATCGAAACCGCGCTCATGGAGCCGGTCGATCAGTATTTGGCCGAGCAAAAAGAGCGGCTCGTCTCCGCTTATGGTGAGCAATACGAGACGGCCGTCGCCGCGTTGGCCGCCGCGCTCGCTGACCAAGTCGACAGCTATATGGACGGTTGGATGGCGGCGCTCGCCAACAGGGGGGACGGTGAGACGCTCCGCCGCATCGAAGCGGCGCTTCGCCGTCTTCTTCCCGTTCAAAGCGAGGAGGCGCAGCCATGAACCGGTTTCACGCTTGTACGACATGCATCCACTACGGCATCGAAAAACGGGCCGATGGGCTCTACACGTATTGCCGCCGGCTTGGCTATGCGACGAAACCGAACTACCGGTTCAACTGTTGGACACCGAAACCGAACGTCAAGCGGTTGATGGAAAAAGAAGCAGGAAAGGACGAGAGCTAGTGAGCGAAGTGCATCAGGCGATTACCGCCCACGTACAAAAACAGCATGCCGTCTTGAAAAAGTTTTCCATGCTCGATGCCGAGCGCGAGCGGCATATCGAAGAAGCGGTCGAGCGCTGCCGCCGCGGCGAGCCGTTTACGGTCGAGCTGATCAATGAAGTGACGAAACAAATGAACGAACTGGCCAAAGGCGGTCTCGTGCCGGTGCGCCGGTATGTGACGCCGGAAATGGTGCGCGACTATGTGAGCCGGCTGGAAGGGAAACGGCCGCCACAAGGGAACAGAGAAGACGGCCAGCACGCTTGAGCCTAGAAGGTTGGTGAAAAACAGCGATCGCCCCTAGCTCACGGCGGATGACATGAAACGAAAAGCCGATGTCATAAAGTTTCTCCATTTGAGAAACAAGGCGGTGAGGCAACTGACACCTTTCATCACCGACCTTCTAGAAGATTGGTGAAAAACGGTTGCTTCTTTTGAGCAATGGGGGATCGTTTGAAAGGCGACCCTGATGCGACAAGGCTTTTCGATTTGAGAAACGGGCTTGATCAGCGGCTTGCTCCCTTCAATCACCAGCCTCCTAGAAAGTCGTTGAACAACGGCCGTTTCCCTCTCATCGGTGAGGGAACGTGCGAAACAAAGGATCGATGCTGCCAAATGGTTCGATTTGAAAAACGAGAATGGGAAGCTACCCGTTCCCTTCCATCAGCGTCCGACTGACGCGCCCAAAGCGCGTAAGCAAGTGGGAGCGGCAGGCAAAACGAAAAGGGGGAGAAAAACAATGGCGTCGCTCGTTTCCCACGAATGGCTGCATGCCCATTTGTCCGAAGAAACCGTTCGGATTCTTGATTGTCGATTTTGGCTCGGCGCCCCGTCCAAAGGCGCCTCGGCTTACCGGGACGATCATATTCCCGGTGCAGTGTATATCGATTTGGAGCGCGATTTGTCCGGTCCGGTGGCGGAGCACGGCGGCCGCCATCCGCTGCCATCGGCCGAGCAAGCGGCGGCTGTGTTTGGCCGCGCCGGCATCGATGAAACGATGACGGTCGTTGCCTACGATGACCAAGATGGAGCGATGGCCGCGCGCTGTTGGTGGCTGCTTCGCTATTTCGGCCATGAGCGCGTTTACGTGTTAGACGGCAATTACAGCGAGTGGAAAAAGAAAGGCCATCCGGTGACGGACGGCATTCCTGCCGTAGCGCCGCGGCGGTTTCAACCGCGGCCTGACCGGTCATGGCTGGCGACGGTTGAGGATGTGCGCACCGCTGTGCGCGATCGCTCGGCTGTGCTGATCGATTCGCGCGAGTGGAAGCGGTACATCGGTTTGGAAGAGCCGATCGACCGGGTGGCTGGCCGCATTCCTGGGGCGGTGCATCGGTTTTGGAAAGATGGGGTGGCAGAAGGCGGCTACTGGAAACGCCCAGATGAGCAAGCGGCGCGCTTTGCTGATCTTGACCGCGAGACACCGCTGATCGTCTACTGCGGTTCCGGTGTCACCGCCTGTCCGAACGTGCTCGCTTTAAAGGAAGCCGGTTACCGCAACGTCCGGCTGTATGTCGGCAGTTTCAGCGATTGGATTTCCTATCCGAACCACCCGGTCGAAACGGGTGATCCTTCCTCTTCAGCATAGACGTTTTTCAAGCGGATGCCAATGGCCTTGAAGGCAAAGTATGGTCAATAGATCGTCGTCAAAGAGCCGTTGAAACGGGCAGGACATCTTGAAGGCGAAGGATCGGAATCAATACGTGTTTTTCAAGCGTCGAGCTAGGGGCACCGTGGTCTCGTGCATCATTTTTCTCCGGCGGGCGATACTATGTGTGAACCGACGGAACAAGAGGAGGAGAGCGCATGGGCCGGACAAAGCTTGGCAATGCGAATGCCCAACGGAATAACAACGCGAAAAAGAAAAACGACTTTAATGAATGGACGAGCGAATTCGCTTCCTACGCCGAAGTGGAAGCGGAAAAAATGAAAAATGACCATCAAAACATCCGGTAACGACGAGGGCGCCCCCCTCGTTTTTTGTCGTAGGCAGCAACGTTGGCAAAGACAAACGTATGTGCTATAATGAAGGCCAGAACGGCGAAGACGCCGGCCGGGAGGGAAAAGCGTGCGAAAGTGGTTCGTCCTATTGCTATTTTTGGCGGTTGCCGGCTATGGCCTTTGGAACGCGATGGCCGCCGGCAAAACGAACGAAGCGGTTGCTGCCGGCCCGAGGGTAGGCCACCCGGCCCCCGACTTGGCGCTGCCGACGCTTGGCGGTGAGCCGGTCAAACTTTCCGCTTGGCGCGGCAAAGCGGTCGTTCTTAACTTTTGGACGTCATGGTGTCCGCCATGCAAAGAAGAAATGCCGGAACTCGAAAAGTTTTACAAACAGCATGGCCACGAAGTCGCGGTGCTGGCGGTCCATTTGACTACGCGAGATACGCTCGATAACGCCGAGCGATTTGCGAAAAGCAGGAACTTGACGTTGCCAGTCGCCTTGGATGTCCGCGGCGAGGCGTTTTATCATTATCGAGTCCAGACCATTCCGACAACGTATATCATCGACCCGAACGGCGTCATCCGGAAAAAGATCGTCGGCCCGGTGACGGCAGCTCGGCTCGAGAACGCGACAGCGCTCTTTCGTTGACCAATCAACGGCGACGGACAGCGCTTTTTTTCATGCGCCACTATTTTTCAAAAAGTTGTCATAATTTTTATCTTTTTTGGGCATGAATAAGATTACAATAAAAGTGAGGGGAGGTTGAAGCGATGAGACGATCCCGCAAAATGACTCTCCAAGAATTGATCAGCGAGAACAAACGGCAGTTATTGAACGATCGGGAAGCGCTCGAAAAAATCGAGAAAAGGCTGGAAGAGCGGATGCTCAAAAAAGCAGAATAACCCATGCATAGCGGTTCTCCGGGCGGACAGACTAGATGGCGAGGAGGCGAACAAGATGAGCAATCCGAAAGGAAGCCGAAAACATTTCGTGCCGAACCATATCGGCACACAGCCTCGCGCCGCTGGGGGAAACAAAGGCAAACAAATGCAGGACCAATCCGGCCAGCACGCCCAAGTGATTCAGACGAAGGGTGAATAGGGCAAACTCGCGTGAAGGAGGAAGCGTCCATGCCACGTCCGAAACCGGATGACCGCAGCGATAATGTGGAAAAGCTGCAAGAAATGGTGCAACATACGATCGAGAATATGGAAAAAGCCGAGGAAACGATGCAGTTTGCTTCGCCGGAGGAACGGAAGAAGATTGCGGAGAAAAACCGCCGCCGCGAGGAAGCGATCGCGGCGATGCGCGCGGAAATTAAGGACGAAGCTGCTGCGCGGGAACACGGCTACCAATAAACGAAATGAAGCCGCCTTGATTTGGGCGGCTTTGTTTTTTCATTTGCCGGCTTGAGCCAACGAACGGATGAGTGGTAACATGAAAGAAGAGCCCGGCAAAAAATGGAGGGAGAACAAACGTGAAGGTGGTAGAAAAACAAATCGAAGTGCGCTATGCGGAAACGGATCAAATGGGCGTCGTTTACCATGCGAACTACTTAGTTTGGATGGAAGTCGGGCGCACAGAACTGATCAAACAGCTTGGCTTCCATTACGCGGAGATGGAGAAAGAAGGAATTATTTCGCCGGTCATCGATTTGCAAGTGTCGTACAAAAAACCGCTTCACTACGGGGAGACGGCGACCGTCCGCACGTGGATCGACGCTTATGACGGCATCCGCGTCACGTACGGCTACGAAATTCTCGCTCCGGACGGCGAAGTGGCCGTCACCGGCAAGTCGCAACACGTTTGCGTCAAGCGCGAGACGTTTCGACCGATTGTGATCCGCAAATATTTTCCCGCTTGGCACGAAGCGTACGAGCGGGCGAAGCGGTAAAGGGGTGCGGTGCGATGGCGTTTGGCATCCGCCGTCATGAGCTTGAGGCGTGGAAAGAGAAAGTGAAGCGCGGCGAGATCGCCTTTTTGACCCATTATTGGTATGACGAGCGGTTTCCCGATTGTACGACGGTGACGAAAGTCGGCTGCGCCGATATCGCTCAGCTGACCGCTTGGGGGCGGCAATACGGGCTGAAAGAAGAGTGGATCGACCGGCGCGGCGAGTTTCCGCATTTCGACTTGCTCGGCGAGACGCAAAGGCGCGTGTTGCGGCAAGAAGGACGGCTGTTTGAACTCGAACGATTCACGAAACGGGGGAAAAAGAGATGATCGATTTGACCGCTGTGAAGGAAATGGCGAAACATACGTTGATCGATACGCTCGGCATCGAACTGGTCGAGCTTGGCGAAGGCCGCGTCGTTGCGACGATGCCGGTCGACCAGCGCACGCACCAGCCGGCCGGGCTGTTGCATGGCGGCGCCTCGGTCGCGCTCGCTGAAACGGTGGCGAGCATCGGTGCGTATGCGCTTGTCGATCCGCAAACAGAAAACGTCGTTGGGTTGGAAATTAATGCCAACCACGTTCGCGCCGTCCGCAGCGGAACGGTGACGGCGACGGGAACAGTGCTGCACCGCGGCCGGACGACGATGGTGTGGGATATACGCATCACCGACGAACAAGGGCAGCTCGTCTGCGTCTCCCGCTGCACGATCGCCATCATTCGAAAAAGCTAGCGCCAAGGCTAGCTTTTTCCTCGTTTATTGGAGCAGAAATACCGGCTCATCGCCTGTTTCGTCCAAATCGACCGTCAAATCGCGCCCGTCAAAATACCATTGGTCGCTGTCATCGACAAAAAAGGTCACGCCATCAATCGTCGTCTGTGCGGCTGGCTCTCCGGCTGGCTCATCTTTCGCCATGCCGAGCGAAAAGCCTTTTTGCACGGTGCCGCATCCTCCGTAGCGGGCGAAAAAGCGAATCGCATCGCCCGGCTTCAATCCGAGCTCCCGCTTGTACCAGTCAAACGCCTTTTTCGTGATCACAATGTTCATAGCTTCCCCTCCTCACGTTTATTATAAGCGAATAAACACCAGCCGGTAAAACGATGAACATTGGCTGACAATGTCAGCGGCCCCTTTCCACAAAGTGGCGGCCTTTTGCCCTCAGGCGCGCGAGTAAAAAGGGCGATGAAGGCAAACAGTAAAAGCGAGGGAGGTGAGCGGGATGAATAAAAAACGACCATTTGCGCCAAGCTACGAATCCGACGGGGTGATGGGGAAAAACAGCAAAACACATCCGCACCGCTCGGAACGACAACCAACCGGCAAACAAGCGCCCGATTTTTTCAACACAACGCCATCGAGCGAATAACGAAGCGGGAACAACCGCTGTTTTTGATGAATAAAGTAGCTAGTAGGCTTAGCTTTGTCGGAATCGATTGGTTTCACAGTTTCGTTTTTGATGAATAAAGTAGCCAGTAGGCTGCTTTTTTTCATGGCAGCTACTATACAAATAGGCCGGTCCGCGTTATCATTATTTGAGGAACATGTTTTGAAAGGAGTGACGTTTTCGTATATGAGTAGTTCGAGTCTGAACGAACCAGAACCGGAATATAGCGGGGAACGCGGCCTGTTCCTTTTCCCGCCCGCTGCTCATCATACGAAAACGAGCTCCGGACGGAAAGGAAGAGGCGCCGCCTTCCTCGCGGGAAAAGGAGGAAGGATGCCAGATGATGAAAATGTATTTATCCGATGCCAGCGGCAAAATGCGGGAAATCGACCGGATTGAAAACGGCTGCTGGATCAATCTCGTCGCCCCGACGGAGGAAGAAATTCGTTACATCGCCCACCATTTGGACATTCCGATCGATTCGATCAAAGACGCGTTGGACGATGAAGAGCGGTCGCGCATCGAAAAAGAGGATAACCATGTATTGATTATCGTTGACATCCCGATTGTTGCTCACGATGAAGTCGACGGCCCGATGTATGAAACGATTCCAATCGGTATGATTATTACCAATACGTGCTTTATCACCGTTTGTTTGCAGGAGAATCCAATTTTCGAAGAGTTTTCAAAAAACAAAATCAAAAACTTTTACACGTTTATGAAAACGCGGTTCGCCTTGCAAATGCTCTACATGATTTCGACGTATTATTTGCGCTATTTGAAGCAAATCAACCGGCGCACGAGCGAAATCGAAAAAGAGCTGCACCAATCGATGAAAAACAAAGAGCTGTTTTCGCTTCTCAGCATGGAAAAAAGCTTGGTGTATTTCATGACATCGCTCAAAGCAAACAACATCGTCATGGAGCGGCTTTTGCGCCTCAACTATTTGCGCATGTACGAAGATGATCAAGATTTGCTGCAAGATGTCATTATCGAAAACAAGCAGGCGATCGAAATGGCGGAAGTGTACAGCAGCATTTTAAGCGGCATGATGGATGCGTTCGCCTCCGTCATCTCGAACAACTTAAACATCGTGATGAAGTTTTTGACTGCCATTACGATCGTCATTTCGTTGCCGACGATGGTGGCGAGTTTTTACGGCATGAACGTGCCGATTCCGTATCAACACTCTCCGTACGCCTTTTTGATCGCGATGGCGCTCGCTGGTTCGCTGTCGGCAGCAACGGCGTACGTCTTTTGGAAAAAGCGGTATTTTTGACGAACGAGCGGCTTTTCGTTGGTGCAGAGAGGGCGAAAAAGCGGCGCGAGCCTTTTACCGACATCGGGAAACATAAAGCGAGAAGCCGCTTTTCAGACAAATTTTTCAACGAAACAAAACGGTCGAGCGGCATGGCCAAGCATTGGCCGCTATGGAAGCAAAAACGGCTGCCCTGTCATTCGGGCAGCCGTTTTTGTTTGCGGGCCGCGACGCCGCCAGAGAGGATAAATTTCATCGCCTCTTCCGGTGCGATGTCGATGACTTCGACCTGCTCTTTCGGAACGAGAAGGGTAAGCCCGGCGACTTGAAATGTCTGTGGAATATAGACCGCCACATAATCGGCAAGCGGGTCGTGCCAGGCGCCGACATCGTCCATCGTAATAAAGCCAAGGCATTTCCAGCCGCTTTCGGGCACGGTAATAAGCACGACTTGCGAAAACGATCGTTTTTCCCCGACGAACGAAGCGATCGTATCTTTGGCGACCGAATAAACGGTTTTCATCAAAGGGATGCTTTCGAGCAGGCGGCCGGCCAATCGGATGAGGCGGCCGCTTACATATTGCGTCGACAGCCAGCCGCACACCGTGATGAGCGCCACCGTGGCGAGCAGGCCGAGTCCGGGGATATAACGGCCGTCCAAATACGGCCGCACATACTGGCCGAGCAGCCCGTCCAACATCGCAAACACTTTGTAGCATACATAGACGGCCAACAAAATCGGCACGATCGTCAGCATGCCGTTTACAAAATTTTTCATGAAAAAACGCATCGTTCTCCTCCCTTTCCCTTTCTTTCTCTCACCATACCAGTTTTTTTAAAGTTGCACAACCAACAAAAGACGAACATTAATTTCATTTAAATAAAAAAAGTTCGTTTTTTTATTGACGAATCCCCAAATGTTCCGTATACTTTCGAATGGAACTTGAAAAATGGGGGATGGATCATGAACAATCATTATGATGTCATCGTGGTCGGCGCCGGGCCGGCCGGCATTTTCACTTGCTACGAACTGACGCGCAAACTGCCTAGAGCGAACGTGCTCTTGATTGATAAAGGGCATGATATCTATAAGCGCAACTGTCCGATTTTACAGAAAAAAATTGAGAAATGCCCGCCGCCGGCCGGAAAAAAAGATTACGCCGGCTGTGTGCCGGCCTGTTCGATCACGAACGGCTTCGGCGGAGCGGGGGCGTATTCGGACGGCAAGTTCAACATCACGAGCGAATTCGGCGGCTGGATGACCGACTATTTGCCAGCTTCGACTGTACTTGAGCTCATCCGCTATGTCGATGAGATCAACTTGAAGCACGGAGCGACGACATCGATCACCGACCCGATGACGGACAAAGTGAAAGAGATCGAGCGGCGCGCCTACGCGGCCGGATTGAAGCTATTGCGCGCCTATGTCCGTCATTTAGGTACCGAACAAAACTTGGAAATTTTAAAAAGCATTTTTGAATATTTGCGCGAGCGGATCGCGATGCGCTTTACAACGGAAGTGGAGGATATCGTGACAGAGCGGACAGAGAGCGGCCACCGGGTCAAGGGAGTCATGTTGAAAAACGGGGAAACGCTGACGGCGGAAAAGATCGTCATCGCTCCGGGGCGCGACGGCTCGGTTTGGTTGAGCAAAATCTTGCGCAAGCGCCGTTTGCGGATGATCAACAATCAGGTGGACATCGGCGTGCGCGTGGAAACATCGAACATCGTCATGCAAGAAATTAACGAACATCTGTATGAAGGAAAGTTCATTTTCAACACATCGGTTGGAACGCAAGTGCGCACGTTTTGCAGCAACCCGTCCGGACACGTCGTGGTGGAAAATCACTCCGGCATTATGCTCGCCAACGGCCACGCGTACAAAGATCCAAAACTCGGCAGCGACAATACGAACTTTGCCCTTCTTGTTTCACATAAGTTTTCCGATCCATTTGACAAGCCGAACGAATACGCCCATGAAATTTCTCGGCTGGCGAACGCTTTGTCCAACGGCGGCATCATCGTGCAAAAATACGGCGACATTCTCAAAGGAAGGCGCTCGACGGAAAAGCGCATCAAAGAAGGGTTCATCGAACCGACGCTCAAAGAAGCAGTGCCGGGCGATTTAGGCCTCGTTTTGCCGTACAACACGATGAAAAGCTTGATCGAAATGACGGAGGCGCTCAACCATGTCACTCCGGGGCTTGCCTCTGAGCATACGTTATTCTATGGAGTCGAAGCGAAATTTTACTCGGCGCGTCCGAAGCTGAACGACCGTTTTGAAACCGAGATCGCCGGGCTGTATGTCGGCGGCGACGGCGCGGGGATTACGCGCGGTTTGGCACAGGCGAGCGCCTGCGGCGTCTGGATCGCCCGCGACATCGTGGAAAAATTAGGAAAATGAAAAGGGGCTGACCCCAAATGCTACGCTAACGCGTGTTTTTAGGAAAAGAATAAAAAGTCGCTCGATCTTGGCGACCGTCCGCTTGTCTTTCAAGTCATACCGCATCTTGTCCCGTTCTTCGGCGATCGTCTGGTCGATCTCCTCCAACACCTGTTGCAGCGTGAAAAATAAAGATGATTCGATTTCTTTTCATGTGGGAGGAAGAATACAAATGATTGTTATTAAACAAAATCCAGAGAAAGATGTATACAGGAATTTGCTTGATTTATCTTTTGAAATTTGTGATCAATTTCATCTGGTGCTAAGAAAAGATATGGGACCCTTAACCACATATGAACCAATTTTAAAGAGGCTTGAAAATTCATTAATCGTAATGAAAGAGGAATCAGAGTGGGCAAGCACGATTCTAGGTAGTGGCCAAACAGCACTAGTTTATTACTATCGTACGGATGCAAATGCTAATAAGGTATTAACAGAAGTTACAAATTCTTTATACGACTGGGTTCAACCTCACTTACCAGAAGATTTATCCTTCTTTAAACAAGGAAAGGAATGGTTAGTGACAATTAGTCATGAAAAAGAAAGTTATATCTATACAGAAGACGAATATGAAATCAAAAAAGTGATGGGTATAAAAGGACTGAAATTAGAGATTGATCGCTAGGCTGGAGAATTTAACATTTTTTGAAAGAAGTCTTCCACCTCTAATATAAATGAAAGATTGTTATATCAATGAAATTAGATGATAATAATAATGAATGTTGTATTATCATCTTGTTCTGGTTGTAAAATATCGCAGACAAGTTATTGATGGCACCATATCTGACTATGCAAAAGATATGTTTGTTAGACTGAGGGATAATTATAATATTTCCTCGGTAGATCCGTCAAGTGGGCTCGATCCTCAACCAAAATGTATTTCGGATCGGTGAGATTTTTTCCAGCAGAACCATCTTGACGAAGTCCCATCCTCTCCATAGTATCCATGGGCGATTGGCGTTCGGGTGAATAAGCTACATGCTTATTTATCGGTCACAATGGACACAAACAGTTTTGCACACGGTCGAACCACTATTAAAAAGCACGTCTTTTCAAACTGTTTGCATTCATCATTCATTATGGTAAGGAGAGATGGATTTTCATGCCTAGAAGGCTGGTGAAAAACCGCTGATTCCCTTCATCAATGGAAGAATGATTGAAAAGCAGGCCCGATAAAACAAGGTTTTTCTAATTGAGAAATGACATTGGAAAGCTGTATACCCCGTTAAATCACCAGCCTCCTAGGTGAGGAGTAAAATTTACTCATGGGTGTTTTTTGTGAAAATAGTAAACTTAATCATTAAATAGGTTGACAAAACTCTGCTCCGTGCCCTACGATAAATGTAACGAAGTGGAAAGGGGAGCGGAATGATGGGGAATTGGATAGAATTGGCAGAACGCGTGTTAGCAGGGCATGAGTTGACGGATGACGAGGCGCTGGCGATTCTCGACTGTCCGGATGAGGAGCTGCTTGCCTTAATGCAAGGGGCGTATCACATCCGCCGCGCCTATTACGGCAACAAAGTGAAACTGAATATGATCATCAACGCCAAATCCGGGCTCTGTCCGGAAAACTGCGGATATTGCTCGCAATCATCGATTTCAACCGCGCCGGTCCAAACGTATAAAATGGTCAATAAAGAAACGCTCATTCGCGGCGCGGAAGAGGCGTATCGCCTGCAAATTGGCACCTACTGCATCGTGGCAAGCGGGCGCGGGCCAAGCGATAAAGAGATCGACATCGTTGTGTCTGCGGTCAAGGAAATTAAAGAGCGGTTCGGGCTGAAAGTGTGCGCCTGCCTTGGGATCTTAAAGCCGGAGCAGGCTGCGCGGCTGAAAGAGGCGGGGGTGGATCGCTACAATCACAACATCAACACGTCGAAAGAGCACCATCCGAACATTACGACGTCCCATACATATGACGATCGGGTGCGGACGGTGGAAACGGTGAAAGAAGCCGGGATTTCGCCTTGTTCCGGGGTCATTATCGGCATGAAAGAGACGAAGCGAGATGTCGTCGACATGGCGCGCAGCCTGCGGGCGCTTGACGCCGACTCCATTCCCATCAACTTTTTGCATGCGATTGACGGCACACCGCTGGCGGGGACGAACGAACTGAACCCGCGCTACTGTTTGAAGGTGCTGGCGCTGTTTCGCTATATCAACCCGACAAAAGAAATCCGCATCGCCGGCGGGCGGGAAGTGAATTTGCGCTCGCTCCAGCCGCTCGGGCTGTATGCCGCCAACTCGATCTTTGTCGGCGACTATTTGACGACCGCCGGACAAGAAAAATCGGCAGACTATCAGATGCTTGAGGACCTTGGATTTGAGATTGAGTTTGCCCCGGCGCCACAGGCCGAAGTCGGCGAAAAGGCATGGATATAAAGGACGATGGAAAGACGCTTCCTTGTTGCCGGGAGCGTCTTTTTTTCACGCTCCGCTCCTATTTTGCCCGCGCTTAGCGGACCGAATGGCCAACTTCCGGTTCCGCTGGCGCTGCCGGTCGGCCCATCATTGGCATGAAAAAAGCGCTTGTTGCGTACGATGGCAATACGAGAGGCAAAAAACGACTTCACAAACCGTTCGGCGCTCATTATAATAGCAACAAAGAGAAAGGAAAGGGATGGGGGAATATGGAAAAAACATTTTACCGCTACTTATTGCGTTTCCGTTATGGGCATGCGGAAGACCCGATCGTTCGTTTTGCGAACGGGGCGTATGCTGACCATAGTTTTCCGAAAGGATCGGTCGATTACGAAGAGCTAAGCGGCTATTTAGAGTTGAACGGCGATTATTTGGAAAGCATGGCCGTCTTTGATGAACTGTGGGAGCAGTTTGTGTATGAGGCGTCGCCACGAGCCCGCTGACAGCGAGGGCGGTCGCCGCATCGTAAGGAGGCGTTCCCGCTTTGTTTATGGGAGCGCTTCCACAACGTCTTTTTCCGCGCGCCAGAAGGTGTCCACCTCGTTTGCCTTGCATATACTATACTAACCATTTGTTCAAAAGGGTGGGAGATGCCGATGAGCGCGCCGAAACGCCCGAAGTTTTCCATTGGCGATGTCGTCGTCAACACATTGTACGGAACGGTCGGAACCGTCACCGGCATTCAGCAGGTTGACGGCACGTTTTTATATGAAATCAACCATAGCCATAGCTTGTTTGCTGAGCAAGCGCTCGTTGCCTTGTCCGAGTTTGCCGGTGATTTATGGATTGTCGAGGAGGTCGAAATCGAACTGCCGTTTTTCCTTGGCGAGATCGTCCGCGTCCGTGATTATGGCGGCCATTTGTTTAAAGTCGTCGGTGTGCGGACGGAAATTTACCGCTACTACGGGGAAGGATGGGAAGAGACGATTTACGAGTTGAAGCGGTTGACGGACGGATGGGAGATTGAAGTGCCGCTTGAAGACATTATTCCGGTGGCCCTAGGAGAAGAGACGTCCGTCACGCTCGTGCAAGATATTGTCATCGCGATGCCAGCACTTTGGCCGCTGCCGGCCGACAACCGAAGCAGCGGGCCGTCTGTTGATGAACTGCTCGATGTGTACAATGATTATAAAGCGCTGTACGAATGGTTCGGGGATGAACAATATAAACAAATGATGGAAACGGTTGTCCAACGTCTACGAACGATCGTCAATCACCAAAACATAGAAACTGATAAAGGATGAAGAGAAAATAAGGAACGCCAGCCCACATGACCAGTGCGCCGAGCCCGTTGACGACTGTTTCCATCATTTTGTCCGCCGCTGTTGGCTTGTCCATCGGTTTCGCCTCCATGTTTTCGTATGGTCAATACATACATATGGGGAAGAGAACGAAGATAGAACAGCGTCATTTTTGACATAAAGGAGAAAGCCGTGACATACAACATTACAAAGGGGGCGAGAGGCAGTGAAGGAAATTGAAGTGGTGATCGACACGGAAGAAATCGCGGAGTTTTTTTATGAACAGCTGATCCGCCGCGGATTTGTGCCAACGCAAGAGGAACTTGCGGAACTGGCTGACATTACGTTTGACTATTTGCTGGAAAAATGCCTGATTGATGAGGAAATCGATGTCGACGACGAGTGACAGCTCGTCGTTTTTGTCGTCTTGGCGAAAGAAAGCCATGAGGAAAGCTCACTCGGCTGCCTGAGCGGCGGCTTTCATCATGGCCAAATGCCGCTCGTAGCGGCCGGTCATGTCGCCGGAAGCCGGGAGCGGAAGCGTTTCAAGGGCGCGGATGATCGTATGATCCGTGAACCAGTCGCGCTGATCGGAAAACGAATGAATGAGATCGGGCCACACGGATTCCAGCGTTGGGCTGTAAAGGCGGTGTCCGCCGCGGTCGGCGGTAAACCGCTGCGGCCAAAAATCAGCGCGGGAGCCGCTATGAGGGACGCGGCGGGCAAACCGAACAGCGCCGCGAAACAGCCGAGCATCGAATAAAAGCAAGCTGTACAGCGTTTTGCCGATATGAATGCGGTGGTGGACATCGATGAAATCACGCACCGTCGTGCCCGCTAGATTGACGCGGCCGTTTTGCTCAAACGGGATGAGCACATCGTTGAAACCAAGCCATTGCTCGACGATAAACGGCCAGCTTGACAGCACGCGGGCGCGGAAAAACGGGTGCTCGACGACGCGGAGCTGGATGTAGTATTGTTCGTTCACGATCAAGGCGACCGTGAGAAGCGGGGCGTCCCCGGTGTGCCAAAAAAGTTCCCACAGCGGCTGCATAAACGAGGACACGCCCAATGCCGGCAACAGGTGAAAGAGCGGCGTTCCTCTGCGCTTGCTTTCCGCATACAGCAGAAGCTGCGGATAAGCGTCATGAAAAATTAACGCGTTGGCCCGCTCCAAAAACAGAAAAAGGGGAGCGATCATTTCGTTCGACAGCAAGCGCGGCAGCAAACCGCCGCGCAAGTCGGTCATATTCCAGCCGCCGTTGCGTGAGACAAGATGGGCCAAAAGCGCCCAGTGCAGTTCGGGATAGCGCTCGAACATGGCCAAGTAAGCGGCGGTGCGCGTGACGTTGTTGCGGTTTTGTTCCGCTGTCGCCCGCCGGATGGCGGCGATGATCGCCTCCTCTTCCGGACGCGCGGGGCGAGGCGGCCGGGCGGCGCGGCGAGCGATCAGTTCGTGAAGCAAACCGGCGTCGGCGAGGCGGACCGGATGGCGGTACAAAAAAGAGCGATAGGCATGCTGCAGCGGGTGGCGCAGCCAATCGAGCGGATGAAAGGGCATCGATCGTCTCTCCTTTCGATGGGTAGAAGGGCTTTGATTTCGTCCAATGGATATCCTTTCGACAAAAGACGGGCGGTTTTGCTGAAGGAATCGACATTGGCAGTCACCAATAGTATAAGATACAGACGACCGATTTATAGGGGAAAGGAGAGGAAAACGATGGTTCGCTTCTGGGGGAAACGGAGATGGATGAGCAAACGCGTGTACGAGGCCGTCGTTTTTCAAACGCCGCGTTGCGGGGAGCCAAAAGGCTATCGGCAAGTGTGCCGGCTGACGGTGACGGCATCAAGCCACGATGAGGCGCTGTCGATCATCTATCGGACGTTCAATGTTGCCGACTTGATGCCGAAACATTGCCAAGCCCGATTTATGGGGACGGGGGATATCGTCTTGATTGATGAAGGGCGGAAAGGACAAACGTACTATCGCCTTTGTCCTGACGGCTGGAAACGAGTCGAACGTCAAGCGGTTTGTTGACGGAATATTCATATTGAACGCTAAGACGATTGTTGACGGAATATTCAAAAAGATAGTCGCCTGCTGCGAGCGAAAATGGTATAATAAAAGAAAAATGTCGAATAAAGCCCGGCGCTTTAGGGAACGGATAAGAAAGGAAAGGGGGCGAAGGCGATGGAATTTCGCCGTCAGCGGCGTGACGTGCCGACAGTGGCGCCGGGCATCGACGACGACGAGGAGCTGAACGAACCGGCGACGAAAGAAGAGATCGAGCGCGGGGACTATACGAGAGTCGTCACGCTCGCCTGGGATGAAACCGAACCGGCGGAATCGCAATAGGGGCCGACCGGAAAGGCGACCTCCCCTCAAGAAAGACACGATTGTGGCAAGGAAGCGGCTGGTGCTTCTATATAGCGATGAGAGAGGGTGTCCCAGTCCTTTTAGGACACCTCCGCGGTTGGCTATGATTCTGGATGCTGGTGATGACCCGGCCCGTTTTTCCGGCCGCCGGCGGCGGAGTACTCTTTGGCGTGCGCGGCGTCTTCAGCGATTAACGCTTCCTTTGGGATATGGTTGTTCTTTTTCTGCCCGTTGATGCGATTGCGGTGCTTTTTGCCCATTGTTTTCCCTCCTTGAACCGTTGTCATTGGTAGTGTATGCGGGCTGGCGGCGGTTCATCGGCGGAAAATGTTTGCAGGCGGGCGCGCAAAAAAGAAGGAAGGGGACGAAACGATGACCGCACTAGCGTTATCGCTGCTATTATGCGGTGCTTTGATCGCAGGGTTGCTTTGGCTGAAAGGGCAAGTCGAGCGGGTGTTGTTCCGCTGGAGGAACGTTCCGTTTCTCCATGCCGTCAATATTGTCGTCATCGCTGCTGTCGTCGCGGCTTCGTATTACCGGTGGAGCGGCATCGGCATTTATTTGCGCGACTTGGCGGACATCAGCGGTTTTTGGTACGTGTTCGCCGGTGCGATGCAGCTTGTCTTGCCCCTTTACTTGTTTGCCTGCTGGCTCGCTGCTAGATGGCGCGAGCGCGAGAAAAAATATACGCGCAGCGAAGACAAAAAAGTGCTGTATATTAACGAACGATATTTGGCGCGCCGTCATCGCGGCGATGACCGTCGTTCCAAAACATCTTGAAAAAGGGAGAGCGGCTCTCCCTTAAAATTTTGTCTTTCCCTTTTTGGATGTCGATGGTTGGTTGTTCGATTTGGATGACGGATTGGTTTTGTTGGCGTATTCAACGGCTTGCTCCAGTTTCTTTTTCATCGTTCCTGCCCCTCCTTTCCCGCTGATGCCGGCCTTCATCGTGTGCCCGCCCGCCGCTGTCGCTACTCTCAACGAGGACTGCCATTTTTCGCAAAGATGTGATATGATAAACGAGAGCATCGACTGATGAGATCATCAAAAGGAGGAATTCCGTTGAGCGTCCACATCGGAGCAAAACAAGGGGAAATTGCGGAGCGCATTTTGTTGCCGGGCGATCCGCTGCGCGCCAAATACATCGCGGAAACGTTCCTTGAGGGAGCGGTATGCTATAACGAAGTGCGCGGCATGCTCGGGTTTACGGGCACGTACAAAGGGCACCGCATTTCAGTGCAAGGAACGGGCATGGGTGTTCCTTCCATTTCCATTTATGTCAACGAGCTCATTCAAAGCTATGGGGTGAAAACGCTCATCCGCGTTGGAACGTGCGGGGCAATTCAGCCGGATGTGCGCGTGCGCGACGTCATTTTGGCGATGAGCGCTTCGACCGATTCGAACATGAATCGGCTCATTTTCCGCGGCCGCGATTATGCGCCGACCGCTGACTTTCAGTTGCTGAGGGCCGCCTATGACGCGGGCGTTGAAAAAGGGCTGGCGCTCAAAGTCGGCAATGTGTTTACCGCTGATATGTTTTACAACGATGAGCCGAACTGGGAAACGTGGGCTCGCTATGGCGTCTTGGCGGTCGAGATGGAGACGGCGGCGCTCTATACGCTGGCGGCCAAGTTCGGTTGCCGCGCGCTGTCTGTGCTGACTGTGAGCGATCATATTCTCACCGGTGAGGAAACGACCGCCGAAGAACGGCAAACGACGTTTCATGATATGATGGAAGTAGCACTGGAGGCCGCCATCCGCAGCGGCGTGTGATGAGGTGTGGAAGCGGCCTCGAACGAAAAGGGGAAAAATCGATGAAACAGCCATGGCAAGCGGCAATGCTGGCGTGCTTATTGCTCGCCGGCTGTCAAGCAGGGGAAAGCGCCGATCACCACACGGCCGGCTCGTCGGGACAGCCGCCGGTGAGTGCGGCGCCGAGCGATCGATCAGGGGAAACGCCAGACGGCCCAAAAAGCCCACCAAACGGCGGGACGCCGCCGGCAGCGAATGGCGGTCAGCCGGGGGCATCCTCACATTCCCCTCATCCGGCCGCTCCTGACTTGCAGCTTGAGGAGAAATATTGGAATGTCGTCAAAGTGCAAAACGGACAAAAAGTGATCATGAATCCGGACAACATTTTGGTGCTTGTCAATAAAGAGCAGTCGCTTCCACCGGGCTATAAGCCGGCCGATTTAGTGGCGCCGCGCGTGCCGTTTTCCTTTGCCGACCCGAAGGCGGAAAAGCGGTATATGCGAGCGGAAGCGGCGGCGGCCTTGGAGGAAATGTTTGCCGCCGCCCGCCGTACCGGCGTAGAGCTGGTGGCTGTGTCCGCCTATCGGTCGTATGAGCGGCAGCAGGAGATTTTTGCTGCAGAAGTGCGGAAAAAAGGTGAGAAACAAGCGGTTCAAGCTGTCGCCCACCCGGGGCAAAGCGAACATCAGACTGGTTTGGCTGTGGACATTAGCAGCCGTTCGGCCGGTTATCAGCTGACGGCGGCGTTCGGCGCGACCAAAGAAGGGAGATGGGTTGCCGCCCATGCGCACGAGTACGGGTTTATCATCCGCTATCCGAAAGAAAAGGAAGCGGTGACCGGTTACGAGTATGAACCTTGGCACATCCGTTATGTCGGGAAAAAGGCAGCAGCGGTGATGAAAAAGCGCGGCTTGACGCTCGAAGAATATTTTCGAATGGTGAAAAAAGTGTAGCCAGCCGCGGTGGAGATGTCTAGGAGGATGGGAATTTCATCCTAGATACGGGTTTGCCATGTTATTTCCTTACATCACCGCCCTTCCAGAACCGGTCGCGTTTGGCGTGTGAATTCACGAAAAAGGGGTTCCGCTCATGGCGGAACCTCTTTCTTTTTCGCGCTGATCAGCGGTGGAGAGCTCTTTGGCGCCTCTTGAGCCCAAACGCCGCGGCAGCGCCGGTGTCAGGTGGCGGCGCGCGTCGGCTAGAGAGGCGCCGCCGTTTTGACCGATCCGGCATCGCGGGAAACGGCTGTACAGCGCGTTCTTTTCCTCTCCCCTTGCTGCTTGACGTCTCCGCTGTCGCGGGCAGCGCAGCATGGGCCTTCGCGCGCAGGTCGTTCATTGGGAGAGAGCGTCGGAAAGCGGCTTTTCACACCAAAAAAGGCAATAGCCAAGCCGATCGCCAAATTGAGCGGTCAACTGTTGATGCGTCTGCCATATGCGTTCCGCTTCTGGCGCCGGCGGAAAGGCGATCATGATCGGGGCAGCGTTGGGCGGCGCTTCTGCTGCCGCTGCATAGGAAAAATGCCGGCAACGGAATTCGCTCTGACGAAGCGCCTCTTTCCATTCCGCCGGCGTCAACAGCTGCCTAAAGCCGTAAAAGGCGGCGATGCGTTGCTGTTCGGCGGCTGACAGCCGTTGATGGCAGGCTTCAATGCCGATGAATGTGCCGCCTTGTTTCAGCACGCGCCGGATTTCGGCGAGCGCTTCTTTTAGGGACACGAAGGCGAGCACCGATTCAGAAAGAACGAGATCAAACGTTTCAGCAGGAAACGGCAGCGCTTCGACGGATGCGCGCTGCAGCTGGACGGGAACTTTCAGGGCGGCGAAGCGCTGTTGGGCCTTGGCGATCATCGTCGGATGGAGGTCAATGGCGGCAACGTCCGCCCGATACTGCTTGGCGATATACGCGGCTGTCTGACCGGTTCCGCACCCGACATCGAGCACGGATGTGGCGCGGTCAATATTAAGTTTACGTAAGATTTGTTTTGTTAACTCAAAGCCGCCGGGATGGGCACCGTCAATTCCCATGTCCGCCAGCCAATCCAAGTACGAAGGCATCGACTTCCTTCCTTTCGCTTCGATTTAGTTTATCATACGCCGGCGCCCTTCTTTTTGCCTTTAGGAAAAAAAGTTTGCTTGTCTTTATACTTGTGCAGCAAGGAAATTTTCTTGCTGTAGACCCAACCGCCTCTCAGCTGGTACACTGATACATGCAACGATCAGATTCGTTAGGTTGGTGAAGGATATGGAATGGAAACAGCGGCCCGAGGCTGGGGCGTTCTTGAGCATCGTCGTCTATCTTTTGCTTGCCGCCGGCAAGCTGCTGGTTGGGGAGGCGGCCGGTTCGGATGGACTGAAAGCCGATGGTTGGAATAATTTCAGCGACATCATTGCTTCTTTGGCTGTTTATGTCGGCATGAAAATCGCCAGAAAACCGCGCGATTGCAACCACCCGTACGGACACTCGCGCGCGGAGAACATCTCTTCCCTACTGGCCGCCTTTTTGATGATGTCGATTGGCATCGATGTCATTGCCGGCGGCGCCCGCTCGCTGTTTCAAGAGGAAACAACGGCGGTGCCCGATCCGTTGGCCGCGGCGGCCGCTGCTGTTTCAGCGGCGCTGATGACGGGCATTTACGCCATCAATCGGCGGCTCGCCCGCCAGACGAACAGCGCGGCGCTGGCGGCGGTGGCAAAAGACAATTTGTCGGACGCGCTCGTAAGCGTCGGGGCGGCCGTGGGTGTCATCGGCGCCCGCTTCGAATGGCCGTGGCTCGATCCATTGGCGGCGCTCGTCATCGGCGCGGTCATTTGCAAGACGGCATGGGACGTGTTTGTCGATACGGCGCATACGCTGACGGACGGTTTTGATGAGCGGAAGCTCGCGGTGTATAGAGACGAAATCGCCGCGGTTGGCGGCGTTCGCGATGTCGCCGATATTAAAGCTCGCTTGCTTGGCAATGAGGTGGTGCTCGAAGTCACGATTCGCGTCGACTCGCACTTGACGGTGGCGAAAAGCCATGAGATCGCCGACGAGGTGGAGCGCTTAATGAAAAAGCGCCACAACATCCAAGCTACGCACGTTCACGTTGAGCCGCAATCGCGCGCAGAACGGCAAGGTTAGATCAGGCCGGACGGTTTGTCTATCGCTTCCGCTACGGTTGGCGGCGCTCCCTTGAAGAGAAAAAAAGGAAAAGGCACGGATCCGAACGAGAAAATGGTGGCGGCGAAGCTCGGGTGGTGATGGAAAATCGTCCGTTGGCGCGCCGCGGCCTAGTAGAAGCCATCCTCGCCTTTGACGACTAGTTTTTTCGCAACCAGCAAACAGATTAGAACGGTTTATGACAGAAAGGACGTCAATGGATGGCGATGCAACAACACTTTCATCCGGCAGTCGATGAGGCATACAGGCGCTATGCGCCGGCGGGCAACCGGTCCATGCTGGCTCCATTTCACCGCCGCATCCCAACCGGATTTAGAGCGCCTTCTCTCGTCATGGTCGCTCCACCCGTTCGCCCAAAAACGGCTGATCGATGGAACGGACATCCCAACCGTCGAGAGCGTCATTTTTTTACCGATGATGTTTATGGCCAGCGTCTATGGCATGAATTTTACGTTCATGCCGGAGCTGAAATGGAGATACGGTTATCCGCTCGCATTGCTCCTTATGGCCACTGTCGCCGCGCTCATCGCCCTCTATTTCAAACGAAAAGGCTGGTGGGGGGAGACGGGAACGACAGAAAAATAAGGGTTTTGCCGGAAAAATGGGCATTTGCCCGGCCATTTGGGCGGGCGGGCGCATATGATGGTCCCGTCAATCCATAAGGGAGGTGCCCGCCATGAGCGGTTTTGTCAGCAGCGGTTATACACTTGTGATCGTCTTGTTTATTTTATTGATTATTGTCGGTTGTGCTTGTGTCGGTTGATAAGCGGCAACATGGAAAAACAGAAACGTTTCATGGGCAGCGCGATCTGCCCTTCACCCATGGATGAAAATCCCACGCCAGTTCGGCATTTTCACGGAAAACAGGTCAACAGCGCGGCCAAGCAAAGCCGCAAGGAAGCGGGGACGGGTGCCGCCCCGTTTTGTTGTGGCCTGCCGGACTTTTGTATAGATAAAATTAGGCAGGGGCTATATAGGAAGCGAAATTCGCTGCAAGCGTAACGGCGGCCCGGTGGACGGGCCGTCTTTCTTATTGCCATGGGCGGCAAATGACGCTCGATCTTGGGCAATGCTCTTTTGCTTGGAAATGTTTTCCTCGTCGCCATGCGCGACAAATACCCATTTTTGCTGAAACACCTAACCATTTCCTGATTTTTGAATAGTCTACTAGTACAAAAACGAAGGAGGTGCTGGCAAATGGGTGCAGCTTACGGCGGCGGATTTGCGCTGATCGTCGTTCTGTTCATCTTGTTAATTATTGTTGGATGCGCATGTATCGGTGGTTGGGTCTATTGATGAGCTCCACCTGCTAGCAAGGAGGTGACGAAAATGCCATACGGCTTCTACGGGGGCTGGGGCTGCGGTGGCTACGGCTTTGGCTATCCTAGCTACGGCTATCCTGGCTACGGCTATGGGTTCGTGTTGATCGTCGTCTTGTTTATTTTGCTCATTATCGTCGGAGCCACTTGGTGCTAAGCGGATGATGAGCAAGCGAGGGGGAAGCGGCCGGACAACGGCAGCTTTCCCCTTTTGTCATAGGCAGGAAGGTCGAGGGGGAGAGAAGAATTTGTAAGAAGAAGCAAAATGCAACACAACGTGGAGGGTGAGAACATGAAACGCATTCCGAAAGACGTAGTGGCGACGTTTTCGATTGTCGCCTTTGATCCGGCGACGGGGGAGCTCGGCATCGCTGTTCAGTCAACATTTTTAGGTATCGGCGGCGTGCGCAGCGGACGATGAGGCGCTCCATCAGGCACTGACGACGTATATACATACGGAAAATTTTGAGGAGCGCGAGCTGGAAAAGGGAAAGATCGACCTTGACGTGCTCGCCTATATGAAACAACAGCCGTCGCCAAAGGCGGCGGACTAAACAACAGCCGGTTGTCAACCGGAACGTTTGGCGGCTTGTCCGTTTTGACATCGTCGCAATGAAGGATGCCCCGAATGATGGGCATCCTTCGCTTTGTTGATAGGCCGCGGCCCGGGCGCCTCTGCCTTACGAGGCGAGCGGCGTGCGCCGATTTCCGTGGCGGCGCCAGACGGCCCGCAGGCGGAAGCTGAGAAAGAGCGCCCCGGCAGCCAATCCGGCGATGAGGCCGATCCAGTAGCCAAACGCCCCGGCGTCAGTCAGCGAGGCGAGCGCCCAGCCGACCGGAAGCCCGATCCCCCAGTAGGCGAGCAGGGCGGACCAAAATACCGCCTTGACCTCTTTATAGCCGCGCAGCGCTCCTTGAATGGGAGCGGCGATCGCATCGGAAAATTGGAAGAAAATGGCGTACAACAAAAACGTTTTTGTCAACGATGCTACGGTCGGATCGTTGGTGTACAGCTGCGCGATGCTGCCGCGGAAAACAAACAGGAGCAGGGCGGCAGCGGCGGCGACTGACAACGAGAGGCCAAGGCCAATCAGGCAATATTGCTTTGCCGCTTCTTCGCGTTTCGCTCCCGCCTCGAAACCGACGGCGATCGTCAGCGCTGTCGACAAGCTGAGCGGGATCATATACAGCAAGGACGCGAAATTCATCGCGCTTTGGTGAGCGGCGACAGTTTCCGCGCCAAATCGCCCGACTAGGAGCGTCACGGCAGCAAAAATGCTCGTTTCAAAAAAGATGGCTGCCCCGATCGGAGCGCCCGTTTTAAGCAGCTCTTTCCACGCGGCCCATGAAGGCCGGTAAAAACGAGCGAGCACGCGGTATCGCGACAAGCGGCGAAACTTCAGAGCGGCGAAGGCGGCGGCCGCAAAACAGTACGCGTACGTTATCGCCGTTGCATAGCCGGTGCCGATGCCGCCAAGGCGAGGAAACCCGAAATGCCCGTAAATGAACAGCCAGTTAAACAAAACGTTTATCGGCAGAGCCGTGAGCGTAATCCACATTGTCACTTTCGTCTGCCCAAGCGCATCGATCCAATGGCGTAGCGCCGAATAAAGAAAAAGCGGGATGATTCCCAACGACAAGGCCAGCAAATAATGGGCGGCAATGAATTGAACATGTGTTGCCAAGGACATGGACCGTAAGACGAGCGGAACCACGCCGGCGCCGATGAGAACGATGATCACAGCGAGCGCAGCCGCCAAATAAAGCGCTTGTGTGACAATGTGCGCGATGTCTTTGTGGCGTCCGGCCCCGAAGTGCTGGGAAACGATCGGAGACAACGCGAGCAAAATGCCGCCGATGCCGGTAAATACCGGCACCCACAAACTTGAGCCGATCGCCACGCCGGCCAAATCTTCCGCGCTCGCGTGTCCCGACATCGCGACATCAGCCACGTTCATCATGTACTGACCGGCCTGGGAAACGAAAATAGGAAGAAACAACGCGAACAAACGTCGCCATTTGTGATCTACGGGAACCGATGCTGCCATGATGACCCTCCTTTCCGTCTGTGAAAAAACGGAACATTGTGCAAAATCCTTGATGTTCCCGATCTCTCGAGCGCGGTCGCAGCCCGTCGCGAAACAGGTTAGGGCGAAAAAAACGGCGGCCGGTTGTGAAGCGGAAACTCGATCATAAAGCATGTCCCCGCCGGGCTGCTTTGCACTTTCATCGTTCCGCGGTGCAATTCAACAATTTTTTTGGACAGCGATAAGCCGAGTCCTGTTCCTGTTTCTTTCGTTGAAAAAAACGGGTCAAAAATATGGCCGATGACCGACGGAGGAATGCCGGGCCCGTCATCGCAAAAGCTCAGTTGAACGAGATGAGGCCTTTTCCGGCTGCGAATCGTGACGTTCATCGTTTTGTTCACTTTCGCCTCAATCGCGTTGTGAAATAAGTTTAAAAATACTTGTAAAAGCTGGCGGCGGTCGCCGTTCATCTCGTAGTCGTCAAGCTGTCCATCGAGGTCAAAATGGACGTTCACGTGATGGAGCAGCGCTTCGCTTTGCAAGAGAATGCCAACATCTTCGCGCAAAAAACGGTGCAAATGGAAAGTTTCCATTTTGACATCGGCCGGTTTGGCGATGTTTAAAAAATCTGTAATAATGCCGTTGGCCCGATCAAGCTCAGGGATGAGAAGGCGTTCGACGAGCGAGGCCATTCGGTCAGGCAAGTCGTGTTTCAACAGCTGCAAGTAGCCGCGCACGGTCGTCAACGGGTTGCGAATTTCGTGGGCGATGCCCGCCGCGATCCGCCCGGCGACCGCTAATTTTTCCGTCTCTTTCATCATGTTAAGCGACTGGAACACACTGATGACCCGTTTGATCGATCCGTCATCGTTATAAATAAAGCGGGTGTTGACGATGCCGTAGAAACGATCAAGCACCTCATAGTTGTAAAGCGGCTCGCGCTTCTCGAGCGAGTGGATCGTTGCAATCAGTTCATCGGGCAGCTTCAGCAGCTCGCGAATATGTTTGCCGATGATCGCGTCGCGGTCGACGCCGGTGTCTGCCGCTGCCTGCAAATTGCAAAGCGTGATGATGCCGCGCTCATCGACGAAAACGATATGATGCGGGACCAAGTCAAGCAACGGTGTCAAAAACGCTTCTAATTTTTCAAACGGCACGTCGCGGTACAGGTCGATGTCCCACCGCCATTCCACCTCTTTTTGCGGAATCGGAGGAATGAAGGCAAGGTGCGGTTGGACGGCCCCCCGCTTTTTTTCGATCGTGACCCCATTTTCGTAGTCGACGAATGTGAACGGAAATGGAAGCTGCTCTATGAGCCGCTCATAGGCGCGCAGCTTCCGCTCCAGTTCGTTGATGCGCTGGCTTGCCCATTGGTCATTCATGCTTTCAAACCCCTTAGCCAAACATGGTTTCGCGTTCCGCATTCCCTTCTTCCATATTAGCAAATTCCGTTCTATTTGCCTATTCGAAAACGGATTTTATTAAAAAATAAAACTATGTTCTAAATAATCAATGAAACTGAACTTCAAACTAACTACAGGGATGTGAAGCGGTGAGCCGTTTACGGTATAATCATGGTGGGCGGAGGCGTTCGCGGCGTGTTTTCGGCGCGGCGCTGCGGAAAGCGGTCGGTCTTTTGCCTGCGCGCTCGTGTTGAGATCGAAAAACTGTGCTGCCGGGGACAAGCGATGGAAGCGCCTTCGCACCATGCGGCGGAAAAAAGACGGCTCGCCGGAGTAGAAAGAAAGGATGGTTTCTTGATGTTAACGTTAAAAGACATTGAACAAGCGAGGGCGAAAATGAAAGGCATCGTTCACGAAACGCCCTTGGAGTATTCGCAAACGTTCAGCCGGCTGTCCGGTAATGAGGTATACATGAAGCTGGAAAATTTGCAAAAGACCGGTTCGTTTAAAGTGCGGGGGTCGTTCAACAAAATCATGTCACTGACCGATGAAGAGCGGGCGCGCGGCGTCATCGCCGCCTCGGCCGGCAACCACGCTCAAGGGGTGGCCTATGCAAGCAGCATGCTCCATATTCCGTGCACGATCGTCATGCCAAAAGGGGCGCCGCTCAGCAAAATCGAAGCGACGAAAAGCTACGGGGCGGAAGTGGTTTTGCATGGCGATGTGTTCGATGAATCGCTCGAGTATGCGCTCGAGCTGCAGCGCAAGCGGGGCATGACGTTTGTTCATCCGTTTGACGATTTGGCCGTCATCGCCGGCCAAGGGACGATCGGCTTGGAGCTGATCGAACAGTTGCCCGACGTCGATATCGTTCTTTGTCCAGTCGGCGGCGGTGGCCTGCTTGCGGGGCTGGCGTTTACGTTAAAACAGCTGAAGCCGTCGGTTGACGTGTACGGCGTCGAGTCATCGGCTTGCCCGGGCATGACGGCGGCCATCCGCCATAAACAGCCGGTCGCCATCGCCGCCTCCGATACGATCGCTGATGGCATCGCGGTGAAAAAACCAGGCAATCTTACGTACCAATATATTGAACAATACGTCGATGGGGTCGTTTGTGTGGAAGAGGCGGAAATTTCACGGACGATGCTTTACTTACTGGAACGGAACAAGCTGCTTGTCGAAGGTTCGGCCGCTTGCCCGTTGGCGGCATTGTTGTATCAAAAACTCCCGTTTCGCGGCAAAAAAGTCGCCGCTGTGCTAAGCGGCGGCAACGTCGATGTGACGCTCATCTCCCGCATCATTGAGCGGGGGCTTGTCGAAGCCGGGCGATTCGTTACGTTTACAACGGTCATCTCCGACAAGCCCGGCCAGTTGAACAAACTGCTGCGCATCATTGCGGAGCTCGAGGCGAACGTTATGTCTATTCATCATCAGCGCATCGGCGCCAAAGTGCTGCCGGGTCAGGCGGAAATTCACTTTTCGCTCGAGACGAAAAACGAAGACCATATTCAGCAAATTTACCAAGTGCTGTTGAAAGAAGGATATGATGTGCAATTTTCCCGTTGAATCGGCCGCGCGAAGATCGTGCGTCCCGTTTGTTCGAACGAGCGGTTGTGCCTGAAGCCGTCCCGAGCAGGCGCTAAGGCGTCTCCGCTAGGGCGGCTGCCCCGGTCAGATGATGTCGTCTGTACCGAGGGACAGCCGCTTTTTCAATGCACGTGCGGTACATGTTGCGGCCGCGTCGCGCCGAGGCCTTCGCGGGCCATTTTCGCTTTCAAGCTTTCGAATACGTACAAACCAAACATTCCAAGCAGCTCTTCATCGCTCATCTCATTGATCAGCTTGAGCACATGACGGCGGTCAAGCTCGTCTAAAATCGACATCGCCACCGCTTCGGCGTCTTCTTCATCTCCGGTCAACCGGTCTTTGTAATAGTCGTACAGATCGTCAATCAACTTCATGCGCATGCCCGCCCCTGCTTGTGAAGGGCGGACTTCCTCCTTTTCTTCTCATTCGGCCGAGGCTGGCCGCGTTTTTGGCCATTGGCAACGGATATACGCTATAGTATAATAGAAAAAATATCATTCGAAAAGCGGGGGAGCGCCATGATTCGTCGGTTAACGAAGGAAGACCATGAGCAAGTGTTTTTATTTTTACAGCAAGACCCGTCGTTCAACTTGTTTATTATCGGCGATATTGAGTCATTTGGCTATGACGCCGATTTTCAGGACGTCTGGGGGCAGTTTGACGGCAACGGCTCGCTGGAGGCGGTGCTGCTCCGTTATTACGATTCCTACATTCTGTACGCGCCTGGCGATTTTGATGCCGATGGCTTTGCTCGTCTCATCCGCGAGACGGCCGGCCCGTCTTTGTCCATTCAGCTGTCCGGCAAAGAGGAAGTTGCTAGGCAGTTCGAAGGGCGGCTGCCGCTTGGGACGAAGCGAACGCTTTACTTTTGCGAGTGCCGGACGGATGAATACGCCCGCCAAGAAAAGGGGGCGTTCGCCGTCAAGAAAGCCGGATTGGCCGATGTCGACCGGATTCTCGACTTGCGGGGCCGCATTCCTGAATTTGACACAAGACCGACGGCGCGCGATATGCTGGTGAAGGCGATGGAAACGAGTTCAGCGAGAACGTACTACATGGAACAAGATGGCCGAATGGTGGCCGCGGCATCGACATCAGCGGAAAATTCATTGTCGGCGATGATCGTCGGCGTCTGCACGGATCAGGAGCACCGCGGGAAAGGGTATGCGAGCGCCATCGTGGCGAAGCTCGTTTGCGATTTGCTTGCTGAAGGGAAGATGCCGTGCCTGTTTTACGACAATCCAGCCGCCGGCCGCATCTACCACCGCCTTGGGTTTCGCGATATCGGGCTGTGGACGATGTACCGCTAGCAACGAAAAGCGGAAGCTTCACCGGCTTGCTTCTGCGCAGAAGCAAGCCGGCGTTTATTGCCCGTCTGCGCCGTTCGGCGTGACGCGGCGAATGTGCTGATCGCCGCGCTCCCGCATCGCTTTCGCCTTGTCGTTGACGAGCTGTTTTTGGTCAACGATGGAAGAAGGTGTTTGTTTTTTGTTCGCCATATGGAATCACCCCAATGGAGACGATTTAGCGCGCTGAATGAACATATCCGCATCTTCGATCAGCCCGCAGACGCCGCATTGGACGCGGTAGCTCGGGCCGCGATACGGGAGATGGAACGGTTCGAGCGCTTCGTTTGTGTATTCATGCTCAATGTCGCCGGTGTGCGGGTCGAGCTTGACCGCCCGCGGGTGTTGCTCGATGAGGTGAAAGCGCGTCCGGTTCGTTTTGCAGTTTGGACATAGCATCGGTTCCAAGCGAAACCACCTCCGGTTTTATCTTTTGGAAAAACGGTCGTGATTATGTACGGAGCGACCGCTTTCTTTTTGCTTGTGCGGCTAGAAGGCTGGTGAAAAACGGTTGTTTCTGTTGAGCAATGAGGGATCATTTGAAAGGAGATCCTAAGGCGACAAGGCTTTTCTATTGGAGAAACGGGCTTGGTAAGCAGCTTGCTCCCTTCAATCATCGGTCTCCTAGAAGAGGCATCTTGCCCGATGCGGAGGCGGCGAAAGACGCTTCGCTTTTGGGCGCCGAACGATTTTTGTTGACAATGACAGCCCGAGTCGAGTATCTTAATAAACAAGAAGAAGATTTTGCTTTTTCCGAAATGTTTTACAGCTCAGACGAAGGAGACTGTTATGGCAGAGAAACCGCTTCGAGACCGCATTATCGACACCGCGCTTCATTTGTTTGAAAAGTACGGCTACCACGGCGTGACGGTCGATCGCATCGTTGCCGAAAGTGACACGTCCAAAGGCGGGTTTTACCATAATTTTAAATCGAAAGACGAGTTGCTGTACCATATTCATGACGTCTTTATTACGTATGCGCTGACCAAAGCGCAGGAGGCGTATGAAAGCTGTTCAACGCCGACCGAGCGCTTGTACGCCATCGTTCAGTCATTTGTAAAAGTTTTTCATTTATATAAACCACATATTACCGTCTTTTATCAGGAAAGCACGTACTTAAAACCGGAATATGCTGAACCGATCAATGAAAAGCGCGAAGAGTTTAAACAAATTATTTTTCGCGTCATCCGCGAGGGGATTGAAGCCGAGGAATTTCGTCCGGAACTGTCGGTGGAAATTGCCGGCATGTCGATCATCGGCATGGTCAACTGGACGTACAAATGGTACAATCCGGACGGTCCGCTGTCGATTGAGGAGATCGCGGCGTATTTCGCTGACTTCATTTTGCATGCGGTGCTCCGCACACCGGAGAACCCAACAGCGGCGCGGTTTTTGTTGCCGCCCGCCGCGGAATGATCCGCGCACCGCTTACAGACCAACTAGTCGGTTTTGAAAGCGTTTTTACTGCGGTGCTTGCGGCTACGTCGTTTGCACAAAACCGACTAGTCGGTTTAAACTTATAGAACACTTTTATGGGGGAGAGGGACAAGATGGATTTTTCATTAACAAAAGAGCAACAAATGATTAAAGAAATGGTTCGCGACTTTGCCGAGAAGGAAATTGCCCCATACGCGGCGAAATGGGATGAAGAGGCGCATTTTCCGCTGCATGTGTTCCGCAAGATGGGCGAGCTCGGGCTGTTGGGCCTGCCGTTTCCGGAAGAATACGGCGGCGCCGGGGGCGATACGATTTCGTACGCCATCGCCGTTGAGGAAATCGGCCGCGCCTGCGGCGGCACCGGGCTAAGCTACGCGGCCGCTGTGTCGCTTGGGGCGAGTCCGATTTATTACTTTGGAACAGAGGAGCAGAAACAAACGTGGCTCGTGCCGATGGCCAAAGGAGAGACGCTTGGCGCTTTTGGGCTCACCGAGCCGAACGCCGGGTCCGACGCTGGCGGCACGCGCACAACGGCGGTGCTCGACGGCGATGAATATGTCATTAACGGCGAAAAATGCTGGATCACGAACGCCCAATACGCGCGGCAAGTCATTGTCACCGCTGTGACAGGCAAAGATGCGCGCGGCAAAAACATCATCACCGCTCTCATCGTGCCAACTGACTCCCCAGGATTTACAATCCGTTCGAGTTACGACAAGATGGGCGTGCGCGCGTCCAATACGTGTGAGCTTGTTTTCGAGAACGTCCGCGTGCCGAAAGAAAACGTCTTAGGCGACCCGCAAAAAGGGTTTAACCAGTTTTTGTACACGCTTGATGGCGGCCGCATTTCGATCGCCGCTTTAGCCGTCGGCATCGCGCAAGCGGCGTTTGAGAAAGCGCTTCAATATGCGAAAGAACGCATTCAGTTTGGCCAGCCGATTTCCAAGTTTCAAGCGATTCAGTTTAAGCTCGCTGACATGGCGATGGAAATTGAGCTTGCCCGCAATATGGTGTACAAGGCGGCTTGGTTGAAAGATCAAGGGAAACCGTTTACAAAAGAAGCGTCGTTCGCCAAGCTGTTCGCGTCGGAAATGGGGTTTCGCGTCTGCAATCAGGCGATCCAAATTCACGGCGGCTATGGTTACATGAAAGAGTACGGCGTTGAGCGCCATTTGCGGGATATCAAGCTCATGGAAATCGGCGAAGGCACATCGGAAATTCAACGGCTCGTCATCGCTCGCCAACTCGGATGCTAAAAGCGGAACGATGCGCATATCCATAACAGTGAATTCGGACAAAGGGGAGGAGAAGGCCGATGTTGACGGTGACGGTGGGGAAATTGTTGGAAGAGAGGGCTAGGCAATATGCGGATCGCGAGGCGGTCGTGTACGCCGACCGCAACTTGCGTCTGACGTATCAACAGTTGAACGACTATTGCCGCCTCGTCGCGCGCGGCTTGATGCGGCTTGGCATCGAAAAAGGGGAGCATGTCGCCATTTGGGCGACGAACGTTCCGGAATGGATCGCTTGCCAGTTTGCGACCGGGAAAATGGGGGCGGTGTTGGTGACGGTCAATACGAACTACCGCGCGGCCGAGCTTGAGTATTTGCTTCGCCAGTCCGATTCGACGACGCTCTTTTTGATTGAGCAATATCGCGACTCGTCGTATATCGATATTTTATATGAAATCGTTCCCGAATTGCGCACGTCGGCGCCCGGACAGCTGCAATCGAAACGGCTGCCGAAGCTGAAAAACGTGGTTTTTCTTGGCGACAAACGGTACCCGGGCATGTTTACATGGAACGACATCTTGGCGATGGCGCACGACGTGTCAGAAGAAGAGCTCGATGAACGGATGGCGAGCCTCGACCCACACGATGTGATCAACATGCAATACACGTCCGGGACGACCGGATTCCCGAAAGGGGTCATGTTGACGCATTACAACGTCGTCAACAACGCTCACCAAGTCGCGCAATGCATGGGACTTGGCGAAGGAGACCGCCTTTGCATCCCCGTGCCGTTTTTCCACTGCTTCGGTTGCGTGATGAGCACGTTGGCTTGCGTGACGGTCGGGGCGACGATGGTGCCGGTTGTCGAGTTTCATCCGAAGCGGGTGCTCCAGACGGTGGCGGCCGAACGGTGCACGGCGCTCCACGGCGTGCCGACGATGTTTATCGCCGAACTGAACGACCCGGATTTCGACCAATACGATTTGTCATCATTGCGCACCGGCATTATGGCCGGCTCCCCTTGCCCGGTCGAAGTGATGAAGGGGGTCATCGAAAAAATGGGGATGACAGACATTACGATCGCCTACGGGCAGACGGAAGCGTCGCCGGTCATCACGCAAACGCGCACCGACGATCCGCTTGAGCTGCGCGTCGAAACGGTCGGCCGCGCCTTGCCGGGCGTGGAAGTGAAAATCGTCGAGCCGGGCACGAACAGGGAAGTGCCGCGCGGCGTGCAAGGGGAGCTGTGCACGCGCGGTTATCATGTCATGAAAGGATATTACAACAACCCGGAAGCGACCAACGAAGCGATCGACGCAGATGGCTGGCTGCATACCGGCGATTTGGCGACGATGGATGAGAACGGTTACTGCCGCATCACCGGCCGGCTGAAAGATATGATCATCCGCGGCGGGGAGAACATTTATCCGCGCGAAATCGAGGAGTTTTTGTACAAACATCCGAAAATTTTGGACGTTCAAGTCGTCGGCGTGCCCGATGAAGTGTACGGCGAAGAAGTGATGGCGTGGATCATCTTAAAGGACGGGGAAACAGCGACAGCCGAGGAAATTCGCGAGTTTTGCCGCGGCAACATCTCCCGCCATAAAATCCCGCGCTACATCGAATTTACCGACTCATACCCGATGACAGCGTCCGGGAAAATTCAAAAATTCAAGCTGCGAGAAATGGCGAAACAGCGCCTCGGCTTGACGACGTAACCCGCCGCGCCGGGCGGACGAAACCGCCCGGCGGCATTCTCAGTTTTCGTGAAAGGGTGAGACCATGTTTTCGAAAGTGTTGATTGCCAACCGCGGCGAAATTGCCGTCCGCGTCATCCGCACGTGCCAAAAGCTCGGCATCCGAACGGTCGCCGTCTACTCGGAAGCGGACGCCGATTCACTCCACGTCAAGCTGGCGGATGAGGCATATTTGATCGGCAAGCCGCGCGTGGCGGAAAGCTATTTAAATATCGAAAAAATCATTGAGGTTGCCAAAGCGGCGAAAGCAGAGGCGATCCATCCCGGCTACGGGCTGCTCTCGGAAAACCCGGCGTTCGCCCGCCGCTGTGAGGAGGAAGGAATCGTCTTTATCGGCCCGAAGGCGGACGTCATTGCCGCGATGGGCAGCAAAATCGAAGCGCGGCGGACGATGGAAAAAGCCGGCGTCCCGATCGTTCCAGGCGTCACGTTTGCGTTGGACAGCCCCGATGCGGCGGCGGAGGCGGCGGCTTCGATTGGGTATCCGGTCATGCTGAAGGCATCAGCCGGGGGCGGCGGCATCGGCATGCACATCGCCCGCGACGAAGCGGAGCTGCGCCAAGCGTTTGAAGGGAGCCAAAAGCGGGCCGCTTCGTTTTTCGGCGATGGGACGATGTACATTGAAAAATATATTGAACGCCCGCGCCATATTGAAATTCAGCTGCTCGCCGATGGGCGCGGCAACTGCGTTTACTTATGGGAGCGCGAATGCTCGATCCAGCGCCGCCACCAAAAAGTGGTGGAGGAAGCACCGTCGCCGTTTTTGGATGAAGAAACGCGGCGGAAGATGGGGGAAGCCGCCGTGCGCGCCGCCCGTTACATCGGCTATGCGAACGCCGGCACGATGGAATTTTTGGTCGACGAACAAAAACGCTTTTATTTTCTTGAAATGAACACCCGGCTGCAAGTCGAGCACCCGGTGACGGAAGAGATCACCGGCATCGACATCGTCGAAGAGCAGCTGCGCATCGCCGCCGGCGCGCCGCTCCGCTATCAGCAGGAAGCCATTCGCCGCGACGGGCACGCCATTGAAGTGCGCATTTATGCCGAAGACCCGAACACGTTTTACCCGTCGCCCGGCCGTATTACGGCGTTTTCGGCTCCGCAGGGCGAATGGATTCGTCATGAAACAGCGGTTCAAAGCGGCATCACGGTCACGCCGTTTTACGACCCGATGATCGCGAAGTTGATTGCGAAAGGCCCGGATCGACAAACGGCGATTGAACGCTTGCTCGGCGCGCTGCGCGACTATCGGGTCGAAGGGATTAAAACGAACATTCCGCTGCTGGAAGCCGTATTGTCCCATCCGGCGTTCCGTGCCGGGGAAACGACGACCGATTTTCTCGCCAACTATTGGCAGCCAACGAAAACAAAATGAAGCAGAAACGGAGGAAGAAACGATGAAGCAAGTTGCCGCCACGATGGCCGGAAGCGTCTGGAAAATTGTCGTTGCCGTCGGTGACCGCGTCGAAGAAGGGCAAGACGTCGTCATTTTGGAATCAATGAAAATGGAAATTCCGGTTGCCGCTGAGACGTCCGGCGTTGTGAAGCACATTCATGTGCAAGAAGGAGATTTTGTGAACGAAGGCGACGTGCTCGTTGAGATCGAGTAGGGAAGCAGACGGTTCCGCCAACAGGTAGCGTCTAACGCTGAACGAACACTCCACGCCGACCTCATTGAGCATCGAGGGGGATGGGGAGAGCCGGATTCGCCCTTGACTAACACCCGCCAACGATAGGGGAAGGGGACCGTTTGGCACGGTCAACGACAAAACGGCGGAGACGAAGCGAAAAGGGGGAGTAGCGCATGAGCCGATGGCCGGCGAAGGTGACGATCAAAGAAGTCGGCCCGCGCGACGGCCTGCAAAACGAAGCAGCGCCGATCGCCACCGCCGATAAAATCGCTTGGATCAACCTATTGTCAGAAACGGGGCTGTCGTACATTGAGGTGACTTCCTTCGTCCATCCGAAATGGATTCCGCAGCTCGCCGATGCTGCCGAAGTCGCAGCTGGCATCTGCCGCAAAGACGGCGTCACGTATGCGGCGCTCGTCCCGAACGAAAAGGGGCTTGAGCGGGCGCTTGGCGCCGGGGTGGATGAAGTCGGCGTCTTCATGTCAGCGAGCGAAACGCACAACGAAAAAAACATTAACAAAACGATCGCCGCCACGTTTCCGGTGCTTGAAGCGGTTGTGAAGACGGCCAAACAAGCCGGAAAAACGGTGCGCGGCTACGTCTCGACCGTGTTTGGCTGCCCGTATGAAGGGGCGGTCCCCGTCGATCAAGTGCTCACGGTCGCCGACCGGCTGCTGGCGATGGGGGTTGACGAACTGTCGCTTGGCGATACGATCGGCGTGGCGACGCCCAAACAAGTTGAAGACGTGCTTGCCGAGGTGCTCCGTCGTTTTCCGGCGGATCGGATCGCGATGCATTTCCATGACACGAGAGGGACGGCGCTCGCCAATATTGTAGTGTCAATGGAAATGGGGATTACGACGTTTGACAGCTCGCTCGGCGGCCTCGGCGGCTGCCCGTACGCCCCAGGGGCATCGGGAAACGTCGCCACCGATGATTTAGTGTATATGCTTCATGGCATGGGAATTGACACCGGCATCGATGTCGAGCGGCTGACGAAAGCGGCTTTGTTTATCCGCGACAAAATCGGCCGCCCGCTTTCGAGCCGCTATTTGCAAACGGTTCGATCATAGGGGGGAAACACGTGGGCACACTTGTATCGTTTGAAACACAAGAACATGGCATCGCCGTTGTGACCTTAAACCGTCCGGAAGCGGCCAACGCGCTGTCCAGAGCGCTTCTCCTAGAGCTTGGCGCGCTCTTTCAGGAGATCAAATTTCGGAAAGACGTGCGCGTTGTCCTGCTGACCGGAGCCGGAGACAAAGTATTTTGCGCCGGAGCTGATTTGAAAGAGCGGGCGGGGATGAATGAAACGGAAGTGCGGCAAACCGTTGCCTTGATCAGCAAAACGATCAACGAGGTGGAGAAAGTGCCGCAGCCGGTCATCGCCGTTTTAAACGGCTCGGCGTTTGGCGGCGGGTTGGAGCTTGCCTTGGCTTGTGACATCCGGTTGGCTGCCGACGACATCCAGCTTGGGCTGACGGAAACGTCGCTCGGCATCATTCCGGGGGCGGGGGGAACGCAGCGGCTCCCACGCCTTGTTGGCATTGGAAAGGCGAAAGAATTGATTTTTGCCGCCAAGCGCATCACCGCCAAAGAGGCGGAGCGCATCGGCCTTGTCGAATACGCCGTGCCGCGCGCCGAACTGATGGAGCGGGCGCTTGAATTGGCCCGGCAAATCGCCGAAAACGCGCCGATTGCCGTCCGGCAGGCGAAACGGGCGATCCAAAGCGTATTTAACGTTGATTTGGAGACCGGTCTTGCCATTGAACAGCTCGCCTATGAGGCGACCATTCCGACGAAAGACCGGTTGGAAGGGTTGCAGGCGTTTAAAGAAAAGCGGAAGCCGGTGTACAAAGGCGAGTAAGCCCGCTTAGACAAGGAGGGGGCCGGAAGCCGCACGAAGCGCTTTCGCCGACCCGGCTTTTCGCGGGGATCCGGCACGGCATCCAACCTTGTTCCAGACGAACACGCGGGATGGAACAGCCAGATCCATCAAAACAAGGAGGGGAAACAGCGAGATGAAGGAAACAGCCAACCAACCCAGCACGCTCGCCGCGGAGCTGGAGAAAAGAGCGGCGGAGATCAAGAAAGGCGGGGCGCCAAAATATCATGAAAAAAATGCGGCCCAAGGGAAATTGTTTGTTCGCGAGCGGCTGAATTTGCTGCTTGATCACGGTTTGGAAGTGGAAGACGGATTGTTTGCCAACTGTTTGGCGGGCGATTTGCCGGCGGACGGGGTGGTGACCGGCATCGGCAAAATCAACGGCCGCACGGTCTGCGTGATGGCGAACGATTCGACCGTCAAAGCCGGCTCGTGGGGAGCGCGCACGGTCGAAAAAATTATTCGCATCCAAGAGACGGCGGAAAAGCTGCGTTGTCCGCTCATTTATTTGGTCGACTCGGCCGGCGCCCGCATTACCGACCAGCTGGAAATGTTCCCCGGCCGGCGCGGGGCGGGGCGCATCTTTTACAATGAGGTGAAGCTGTCCGGCAAAGTGCCGCAAGTGTGCCTGCTGTTCGGTCCATCAGCCGCCGGCGGCGCCTATATTCCCGCGTTTTGCGATATCGTCATCATGGTGGAAGGCAATGCCTCGATGTACTTAGGCTCGCCGCGGATGGCGGAAATGGTGATCGGGGAAAAAGTGACGCTCGAAGAGATGGGCGGCGCCCGCATGCATTGCACCGTTTCTGGCTGCGGCGACGTGCTCGTGAAAACGGAAGAAGAAGCGATCGCCTATGCGCGCCGTTACTTGTCGTATTTTCCATCCAATTACAGCGAAAAGCCGCCGGTGGTCGAGGCCAAGCCGCCGAAATCGTTTGACAAAACGATCGAAGACATTGTGCCGGAAAATCAAAATGCGCCGTTCAACATGTATGATTTGATTGAGCGGATCATTGACGAAGGATCGTTTTGTGAAATCAAAAAACTGTTTGCACCGGAAATCATTACTGGACTGGCGCGCCTTGCCGGCCAGCCGATCGGCATCATCGCCAACCAGCCGCGCATCAAAGGCGGCGTGTTGTTCCACGATTCGGCTGATAAAGCGGCGAAATTCATCACGCTTTGCGACGCGTTCCATATCCCGCTTTTGTTTTTGGCCGACGTCCCTGGCTTTATGATCGGCACGAAAGTCGAGCGGGCCGGCATTATCCGCCATGGGGCGAAAATGATCGCCGCCATGTCGGAAGCGACGGTGCCGAAAATCTCGGTCATCGTCCGCAAAGCGTACGGGGCCGGACTGTACGCCATGGCCGGGCCGGCGTTTGAACCGGACTGCTGTTTGGCGCTTCCGAATGCGCAAATCGCCGTCATGGGTCCGGAAGCGGCCGTCAACGCCGTTTACGCCAACAAAATCGCCGAGCTGCCGCCAGAAGAGCGGACAGCATTTGTCGAACAAAAACGCGAGGAATACCGGCGCGATATCGACATTTATCGGCTCGCTTCCGAGCTCGTCGTCGATGGAATCGTGGCGCCGAACGAGTTGCGCAATGAGCTGATCCGTCGATTTGAAGCCTATAGGTCCAAGTATATGGTCTTTTCTGAGCGGAAGCACGGGGTGTATCCTGTTTGAAAAAATGGATGGTTGTCCCTCTTGTCAACGGAAAGAACATCGTGTATGATAAGAATCACCAATCCGCTGCTGCGTTGTGCGTTGTAGAATGAAGTTTCAACCGATGGCAATAAAAAGGGAGTTCTACATTGGAGCGGGAATGTCACGCCTCAATATTCGTGATGGAGGACGACAGGAACGCTCCTGCGAACACCCACTTGGTGGAGCGTGGTTGAGAAACTGCATTCAGCCGACGGCAACCGCGGCGCGGATTCTGCCAGCGACAGACAAAGGCGTCCCAAACGGGGGCGCTTTTTTCTTTGCGCCGCAGGGTGATGAGTTGAAAAAAAAATCGGGAACAATATAGTTGCTTTTTCCGTTTTCCGTGCTATAATCATATTTCGTGTAGAAATAATTCGCATTGAAACTATTTAGGGGATGAACGAAAGGAGGGAAGCGATGGAAGGAACAAGTCGTGACTTGATGTACGCGGTGTTTCGGACGCAAAAGGCGCTGTATCGCCTCATTCGTGAAGACGCCGCCCGCGTTGGGATTACGGAAGTGCAACTGGTCGTGCTGTACACGCTGATGAAAAAGGAACACATCCGCCTTCACGATTTGGCGGAAAAGCTCAATTTAAGCAACAGCAATGTGAGCGGCACGGTCGACCGGCTCGTCGGCGCCGGCCTTGTTGTTCGCGAGCCGTCGAAACAAGATCGGCGCGCGGTCATTTTGAGCTTGACGGAAAAAGGGAAAGAAATTGTCGCCTTGGCGTTTGGCGAGCAGTCGGTGCTGCGCCGGCGGCTTCGCCTCGTCGCAGAACGGGTTTCAGAGGAAGAAATCGCACAATTTTTGCAGCTGCATGAGAAAATTAAAACGATTTTGCTTGAGGAGGAATGAGCGTTGAACGTCAGACGTTTGCTCGTATTCAATATCATTGTGCTCATTTTGCTTGTCGGTGGAGGATTTGCCGCCTATTATTATATCAATGAAACGACCAACTACATTAAAACGGACAACGCCCGCATTGACGGCCAAGTGATCTCGGTTGCTGCGCCGCTGTCCGGAAAGCTGACATCTTGGCGGGGAGAGACAGGAAAAACGTTTTCTGCCGGGGAAGAAATCGGTGCGGTGTCTGACGGGAAAATGACGGTGCCGGTGACCGTGCCGCATCGGATGACGATCGCCCAGCAAAACGCGGTCAAAGACTCGTTTGTCGCCGCGGGGACGCCGCTCGTTCGCGGGTTTGATTTGAACGATTTGTGGGTGACGGCGAATATTGAAGAGACGGATATTGAAGATGTGAAAGCCGGGCAAGACGTCGATATTTATGTGGACGCCTATCCGGATCGCAAGCTCAGCGGCAAAGTTGAAAAAATCGGAACCGCGACAGCGAATACGTTCAGCCTGCTGCCAAGCTCGAACGCAACCGGCAACTACACGAAAGTAACTCAAGTCATTCCGGTGACGATTTCCATTGACAACTATAGCGGAGCCGGACTTGTGCCGGGCATGAACGTCACCGTCCGCATTCATAAGTAGGTGATCGATGATGACAGCTTTTGTCATTGGCTATATCATATTTGCCGTTTTCATTTTGGCGGCCGCCAATATCGCGCTGCGCCGGCGCGGACGGGCGGCGGTGAAAGCAAAGGACGAAGCGGCCGACCGTCGCGTTCAGCCGGCAGAGGAAACGGAAAGACCGCCGCTTTCGACGGAAGCAGAGGAACGTCCTGCGGCGGGCGGCGGGCCGACCGGCCTCGGGGAGATCGGCAGCCGCGGCAAGGTTGTGGCGACCGTCATGCTCGGTGCGTTTGTCGCCATTTTGAACCAGACGTTAATCAACGTCGCTTTGCCGCATATGATGCAAGATTTCAACGTCGAAACGTCGACGATTCAATGGCTCGTGACCGGCTATATGCTTGTCAACGGGGTGCTCATCCCGATCAGTCCGTTTTTAATCGCCAAGTTTCCGGCGAAACGGCTGTTTTTATCGGGCATGTCGTTTTTCGCCATCGGCGCGTTTGTCTGCTCGATCGCTCCGTCGTTTGCCGTCATGCTTGCCGGGCGGTTGACGCAAGCGGTGGGTGCCGGCATTATTATGCAGCTGATGATGGTCATTATGTTGTCGATTTTCCCGCCGGAACGCCGCGGGGTGGCGATGGGAACGGTGGGAATCGCCATGATGTTTGCGCCGGCGATCGGGCCGACGCTGTCCGGCTGGCTTGTCGAGCATTACACATGGCGGCTGCTGTTTTACGTCGTGTTGCCGATCGCGCTGGTAGACATTGTGCTTGCCTCCGTCTGGCTGAAACATACGCCGCGTAAAGGCAATCCGGTGCTGGACGTGCAAGGGGCGATTTACTCGACGATCGGGTTTGGCGGCGTTTTATATGGCTTCAGCGAGGCCGGCAGCAAAGGCTGGGGCGAGACGGAGGTCGTGGTGTCGCTCGTTATCGGCGTGCTGTTTCTCATCATGTTCACATGGCGATCGCTCCGTTCGGAACATCCGGTGCTTAATTTCCGCGTGTTCCGCTACCCCGTATTTACGTTGGCGACCGTCATCGGTTCGGTCATCAATATGGCGATGTTTGCCGCGATGGTTTTGCTTCCCGTGTATTTGCAAAACTTGCGCGGTTTTACGCCGCTCGATGCTGGTTTGCTCATGCTGCCGGGGGCGATCGTCATGGCGATCATGTCGCCGATTTCCGGTTGGGTGTTTGACCGCATCGGCGCGCGGCTGCTTGCCATTGTCGGCTTGATCATCACCGCTGTGACGACGTGGGAGTTCAGCAAGCTGACGATGGATACGCCATACAGCCATTTGATTTGGCTTTACATTTTCCGAATGTTCGGCATGTCGATGCTCGGGATGCCGATCATGACCGAAGGGTTAAACGCCTTGCCGCGCCATCTGTACAGCCATGGCACGGCCATGTCGAATACGATTCGCCAAGTGGCCGCTTCGCTCGGAACGGCGTTCTTGGTGACGATCATGTCCAACCGGGCCAAGTTTCATGTCGAAACGTACCGCAATGAAATGACGGAAAACGATCCGTTCTTTATGGGGCTCGTCAGCCAGCTGAAGCAAGTCATCCCGAGCGATGACGCCATTGCCCAGCTGCTGTACGGTTTGGTGCAACAGCGCGCCACGGTGGAAGGAATCAACGACGCCTTTTTCGTCGCGACTGGCTTAACGGTGGTGGCGCTCGTCATGGCGTTTTTCTTAAAAGGAAAAAAACAGAAATCCCCGTCAGCATAAGAGGCCGGTGATTTCGTGTAAAATGTTACTGATCCCACCATTTCTTAATTAGAGAAACTTTGCATCAGCTTTCTTTTTTGAATGAAAATGCCGTTGATTGGACTGGGACAGCGGCTTTTCACCGACCTTATAAGCGGGAAATAGAGAAGCGGCTTTGTATGGCCGCTTCTTTATTTGCGGAAACGAGGGCCCTAAGGCGACGAACATCAAGAAGTTTCCCACTTCAAGCGTGTGAAGGGCGTAGCCCAACGATCAGTGGGAGATGAATTTCCGTCGGTGTTAGCCAAAGATTTTGGATAATCAGTCTTCAATAAAGGAATTGTGAAATGCTTTTGGCCAGACGCTCCAAGACAGCGCGATCCGCTTCGTCTTCGCGCCCAAACGAATCCATCCCCTTCGCTTTCACCTTTTGGCCTTCGGATCCCATTCGTTGTGAGCAAGCTGAAGATACGCTGCGGTTGTTCCATCCTTGTTTTTGCGTGTAACTCGTCGTATGTACATGCCTATTAATAAATCGTTTCCTTATAAAATTTGGCATTTTTTTCTAGGAGACTGGTGATTTCGTGCAAAATGCTACTGATTCCACCTTTTTCTCAATTAGAGAAACTTTGTAGAACCAGCTTTCTTTTTTGAATGAAAATGCTGCCGATTGGTGTGCGACAGCGGTTTTTCACCAGCCTTCTAGGATCCGCATCGTGAAATCCTTGATATTGCAGTATTTTGGCCATTTTCATTTGCCTAAAATAACTTCTGTATGATCATTTTCAGCTGCAAAAGCGGATGAGAGAGGTGTGAAAGTAGTACATAAAACAGAAAATGAAGCTGCCAAAATTACTGTTTTCATTAAAGTTTTCTTTTTCATAAATGTATATGAGCAAATTCGCTAACATAAATTGACAACTAAACAAAAAAGAGATATGAACTCGATTCCTTGGTTAGAATCGGTGTGCTACCAACTACCCACACGGAGGTTTGTGTCTTAGGAATAATTGGCACTACTCGCACAATGATCATCCATCCGTCTGGGGGGCATTCGCTCGTTTGGCGGATGGTGCACACCTTCACGGAAGCGTTTTGTCTCTATGATAAGGCGACGAGAAGAAGCAAAAGAGTGTCAGTGTGTCTTTCGTCATCGCAGCGGAATCCGCCACGTCAATGGATCTTGGCTTACTTCAGCTGTTCATGGACACGGGAGAGCCCCTCGGGATTCCACGTTTTGTCCGGCACATTGCCGTTGTGCCCATCGCCGTAAAACGGGATGCCGTCTTCATCTTATGAATTTCTCTTAAATTTGCCGCGAATCATTCATATACGCCCTTTCTCCTTTCTTGTATAATAAAAAGAGAATCCAGTTTGTGGGAGTGACGCGACGTTGGAACAAATCGAAAAGCGGCTGGTGGCGTTTCCAAAGCGGACGATTTCGCTTGTGGAGCTTGAGAAGCTCATAAAGCCTTTTGCACGCACGTACGAAGCGTTTGCCGAAATCGTGCTCGGGCTCGAGGCGGACGGGACGCTTGAGATGGTAAAGGCAAGAGGGCGAACGACGCGGACGCCGTCGCTTGCGTTTCAATATCGAATTCATAAACACCGCTTGATGGAAGATTATTACCGCGAGCTGCAGCGCTGGCAAAATCGGCTTCATCCGGCGATTCAGCTTGACGCATATTACGGCAAAGACCCGTCCGTTTGGGAGCGGGACAAACCGTTTATTGTGCAAATCGACGACTATTTGAACACGCATTCGCTTCCTCACGAGGCCGTGGCCGCGCCGGAGCGGAGCATGGAGCTGGTCGGCGATGAGAAATGGATTACGGAAGGCGGCGGGAGGGAGGTGCTTGAGCGCATCGGCCTCTTCGATCGCCTCCGCATCATCCCCGTTTCCGATCCGCTCATGTTCGCCGTCCATCCAGGGAACATGGCGCAAGCGGTGCAGCTTCATCTCATTGTCGAAAATAAAACGACGTACCAAGCGCTGTTGCCCGCGCTTTTGGATACCGTGTTTTCGACGCTCATTTACGGGAAAGGAAAAACCGTCATCAGCAGCATCGCTCAATTCTCGCTGCAATATCCGGTGAAAGCCGACCATCGCTTTTATTATTTCGGGGACATCGACCGCGAAGGGGTGGCGATTTGGCATTCGCTGTTTCAAAAGAAGCCGGCTTTGCCCGCGCTTCCGTTTTATCGGGCATGCTTGCAAAAAGAACCGGCGCGCGGCAAAGAGTATCAAATAGAGCGGACGGAGGCGCTTGCTTCGTTTCTTTCCTATTTTGCGCCCGATGAGCGAGAGCGGCTTTGCGAGCTGCTCGCCTCCGGTCGGTATTATCCGCAAGAGACGCTTAAAACGCGGGAATTGCAGCACATTTGGAGGGAATGGCAGTGGACAAGCTAGAATTGGCAGGGGTCACAGACGGCTATCGCGAGCGCATGAGGCGGCTGGCGCTTTTTAGCCCGCTTTTGGACCTTGAACGAATGCGCTTTGCCGACCTCGGCGGGCAGCCGATTGACATGAAAGGGCTCGGGCTGTTGACGCTCCTCTTTTTCTTCGAACAAAAGCTGATGCGGCAGTATAAAACAGGAGTTAAGCAGCTCGCGGCGTTTTTAAAACAATTGACGGAAAACGTGTACGCATTGGATGACGAAGCGTGCGAACATTTGGCGCGGACGATTATTCAAACGTTCCGCCCGACATCGGGAAAAAAGCGGAGCTATCCGTTTTACGATTGGGAACGGCGCGAAGAGAGCGCGATCGAATATTCACTTTTGAAAGCGCACGGTTTTGATGCGAAAACGAACACGCAATATTACACGCTCGATGAAGACGGGTTGGAGCTTGTGTTTGCGACGAAAGAGTTTTACAGCGAATTTCAGTTGTCGATCAACCAGCTCATGTTGCGCAAGCAGCTGGAAAAAGGGGAGTTCGCCGCGGCGTTGAAACAAATCAACGAAATGCGCATCGACGTTGAAACGCTCGAAGATCGCATGACGCGGCTGAAGCATGAAATTCAGCGAAGCATTATTTCCGAAGAAACATTTGAGCGGTACAAGCAGCTTTTGGACGACATTTACAGCCGGCTTGCGCGCGAGGACGAGGAGTTTAAGGAGCTGCGCGAATTCGTGAACGACACGAGAGAGCGCCTATATGCCCGGGATGTTCACCAAAAAGAAGCATTCCCGTTAGGAGCTTTTCCGGGGACTTGATCAAAAAAAGCCCTCTTGGTATGATGCAGGGGTGTCAAACAA
>NZ_LQYX01000046.1:6325-32718 GCF_001587475.1 Geobacillus sp. B4113_201601 | reverse complement strand
TGACACCCCTGCATCATACCAAGAGGGCTTTTTTTGATCAAGTCCCCGGAAAAGCTCCTAACGGGAATGCTCTTTTCTGGTTCGTCTTTAGAAGAGCCGGATATCATAGCGGTGAAAGATGATTTAAAGCTGGCCCGCGAAGTACAAAAACGGGTATTGAGCAAGCCGTTATCCGCTGAGGGGATTTCCATTGCTGGAACGTACATACCGTCGCGGGAGGTGGGTGGGGATATGTACGCTTGGTATCCGATCGATCAACGGCGTTATGGCATTTTTTTAATGGATGTGATGGGGCATGGGGCGGCGGCTTCGCTCATTTGCATGTCCGTTCGTTCGCTTCTGAACGGGGTTATCCGCAAGGGAATCGTTCCGAACGAAGTGTTCCAGGAGCTCAACCGCCATATGCGCCAACTGTATCACGAAAACGGGCGGACGACGTATTATTTTACGGCGATGTATGTGCTGGTCGATGTGAAGGAGCGAATGATCGAATATGCCTCGGCGGGTCATCCACCTGGATTTTTGTTTCAGCCGGATGGAACGGTGGCGGAGTTGGACCGCGGCTGTGCGCCGATCGGTTTGCTCCCGCGGCTTTTTGTTGAGAGCGGGCGGCTGCGTTATGAGCCGGGGGCGACGCTCATTTTGTATTCGGACGGAGCCATCGAAGGGGAGAAGGTGGGTTCAGTGCGTCAAAAAATTGAGACGTTTCGCGATGCGATTGCGCCGTATGTTTCGCTCGATGAACGAACGCTGTTATCGCGCTTGCGCCGTTATTTCTTTCAAAAAGGGCCGCTCCCGGACGATTTTTCAGCAGTGGCTGCAAAATTATGGTAGTGAAACAGCGCCAGCGATCGAGGAGCGATGATTCCGTACAAAATAGTGCGATTTGATCTGTTTCTCAGTGAGAAAAGCCTGACGAAATCAACTTTTTTGCGCGATGCCGCCGATTTGCTCGTGCCAGTCGTCACCGACCTTATCGTCCTTGCGTGGCTACGTCCTTGTGCCGGAGAACGTTTTAGCGGTCATGAATGGTGAAAAAGATGTTTTTCATTTGGAAAAATGTCTGCTGAAATAAAGACAATTCCGCCGTTCGTCAAGAATAGAATGATATCAGCGGAGCAAAAGGAGGAATGACAGATAGAAATGAACCGTCCGGCTGGATTTTGGAAACGGTTGTTGGCTAACTTGTTGGACGCTATTGTGATCGGCATTCCGATTTCGGTCATCGGCTATTTGATTACGGGCAGTATGGAAACGAACTGGTTTACGACATTGGCCAACTTGCTTTACGCTTTAGTTGTTCCGGCGGTTTGGTATGGCTATACGGTCGGCAAACGGATGATCGGCATCCGAATTGCCAAAGTAAACGGCGGCAAAGTCGGCCTTGGTACGATGTTTTTGCGTTCGTTTGTCGACAGACTTGTGTATTTTGTTACTTTTGGAATGGGACTTATTATCAGTGCGATGATGGTAGCTGCAAGAGAAGACAAACGGTCGATTCACGATTTTATCGCTAGGATGTATGTAACAACAGAAAAAAACGACGGCGTAACCAAGGAAACGAGCGGCTCTCAAATGGGGGCCTGTTTCTTTTTGCTCGCAGAGTTGCGATGCGGGATGAGGACATCGGCGCTGACTCTCAAGAAGCGAAGCCTTGATAAAACGTGTCTTTGCCTCTCAGTCAGTTCCCGCGTCCTTCGAAAGCTGGCGATTTCATCGCGGGTACGGTTTTACCATATTGATCCTGTTTTTCACTCATTCTCCCATTGATGAAAGGAATCAGTGGTTTTTCACCAGCTTTCTAGGAGGCCGGTGATTTCGTACAAAATACCGCCGAGCTCCACCCGTTTCTCAATGAGAGAAACCTCGCAGAATCAGCTTTCTTTTCTGAATGAAAATGACTCTGATCGGTGTGTGACAGCCGTTTTTCACCGTCCTTCTGGCAACGGTGTTCAGTAAATTCATATTTCGTGTGTTTTCGACGGAAATCGGGAGGATTTTTTATTCCAATGTCGAATAAATTGGCTTAGCCATCAATACATATCACGCGCTTGAGAAAAATTTCAAAAAGACAAAAACGTGGTTGTTGGGGGGGCAGAGAGGCTTGAAGCATAAAAATGTTGTTCGGATGATCATTTTTCATTAGTATAATTCTTATATCGGTAAAATTTACATGAACGCGCGACAGCGAATCAATTTCATGCAGTGATCACCATGAAACGACTGACGTGACAAAAGAAGGAGGAGAAATGGTTTGTCGCTAACGAGCTATATCATCCGCACGATGTTTGTTGTCATTCCGGGCACGGCAGCGATTGGCGCGGGGGTCTGCCTAGCGAATGACATTCATGGTGCAGCGCTTGGCTGGACATTGATGGCCACCGTGCTGTTTGGTGCGCTGATCGGTCTGATCTCCGCTTCGCTCAACTACCGGCGGTTTGTTGCGCCGATCGCCGTTATTAACCGCCACTTAGAGAAGATGACGGAGGGGGATTTGACGGCGCGTGTGCCATTGGACCGGGTGCGCCAGCTGCGGCCGATCGCGGCATCGTTAAATTATATGGCGGACGCATGGCAAGAAGTTATGAAAAGCATCCAGCATCATGCCGAGGAAGTCGCGCAATATTCGCAACAGCTTGCCGCTGTCGCCGAACAGACGACAAAAGCTACCGAACAAATCGCGACCACCATGGAAACGATGGCGTCTCATGCCGAAGAGCAGACTAGCGCTGTTCGCGGCACGGCGGCGGCAGTCAATACCATTTCCCGAACGCTCGGCGATGTGGACCGTCGGACAAAAGATGTCACTCATCGGGCTCAGGAAACCGCGGCAAAGGCCGAGTCTGGGGAGCAATCGGTGGAGAAAATGTCGGAGCAAATGCAGTTTATCTACGGTCATGTCCAATCGCTAGGTCAGATCGTCAAAGCGCTTGGCGAACGATCGAACGAGATCGGACAAATTACCGAGGCCATTACGGGCATCGCCTCACAGACGAATTTGTTGGCGCTCAACGCGGCGATCGAGGCGGCGCGCGCTGGTGAGCAAGGGAAAGGATTTGCCGTCGTCGCCGGCGAGGTGAGAAAACTGGCTGAACAATCGGCTCGTTCTGCGCAGCAAATTTCTGAGCTGATCGGCTACATCCAAGAAGAGACGAAGCGGGCCATCGCTTCCACCGAACGGGTCGTCTCGGAAGTGGCGCATGGACTGAATGCTGCCCATGCTTGTGGGGCATCGTTTGCCCATATTCGTGAGGCGGTGGGGCAGGTGAGCGAACAAATCGGACAAGTTTCGCTGGCGCTTGAACAGATGACGGATCATGTCCGTCATGTGGATGAAGCGTTGCAACAGATGACCGATATTGTAGAACAATCGTCCGCCAGCACCGCTAACGTATCGGCGGCAACGCAAGAGCAGATGGCTTCCGTCGAAGAAATCGCTTCTTCGTCGGCATCGTTGGGCCAAATGGCGGACGAGATGCGGACGATGCTGAAGCATTTTTCGGTGTAATTGAAAAAAACATGGATACGAAAGGGGGGGCCAAATCTCGCCCCAGTCGGCAGTGAAAAAAAGATTGCCTGCCGGCTGACGATGCGATAAAATGAAGAAAATGAGCTGTGATCGCGTCATACGCGTAATCTGCTAGGGGAGTCCGAGAGCCGGGCTGAGAAAAGAACGCGGTGAAGTTCTTTGACCCTTTGAACCTGATCTGGGTCATGCCAGCGTAGGGAAGCAGGCAGCGGGAACAGATGGACGTGTCATGTTCGTTTGCCCTTTTGCCTTCGATCAGGTTCCGTTGTCGGAACCTGTTTTTGTTTTGTCTCGTCCTCTCTCTTTCCCTTTTTGATGGTTGCCTTCTTCCAAGCGTGATGGCATGGATCCAGTCGATGAAATCAAAAGAAAGGGGATCCATGCATGGAAAACATCCGCACATTAATGTCATTCCCATCTAGCCGCAAAGTGTATATCGAGGGATCGCGTCCGGACGTGCGCGTGCCGATGCGAGAAATTATGCTGTCGCCGACGAAGACAGCCCACGGCGAAGTGGAAAACGAGCCCGTGCGTGTGTACGACACAACAGGGCCGTATACAGACCCTCATTTTGAGCCAGATATCGAAAAAGGATTGCCACCTCTCCGGCATCGCTGGATCATTGAGCGCGTCGATGTCGAAGAAGTGGAGCCGCGGGCGGTCGCTCCTCGTTCGCTGGCGCTTCCCTTTGCCCGCCGATCTTTGCGCGCGAAGCTAGGAAAAGCGGTGACGCAAATGCATTACGCCAAACGGGGGATCATCACGCCAGAAATGGAGTTTGTCGCGATTCGCGAACGAATCGATCCGGAAATTGTCCGCCAGGAAGTGGCGGCGGGGCGGGCGATCATCCCCGCCAACATCAATCATCCGGAGAGCGAACCGATGATCATCGGCCGCCGCTTCCATGTAAAAATTAACGCCAATATCGGCAACTCGGCTGTTTCGTCATCGATTGACGATGAAGTGGAAAAACTGCTGTGGGCGGTGCGTTGGGGCGCCGATACGGTGATGGATTTATCGACGGGCAAACACATTCATGAAACGCGTGAGTACATTCTCCGCAACTCGCCGGTCCCGGTAGGAACGGTGCCGATTTATCAGGCGCTCGAAAAGGTCGGGGGAGCGCCCGAGAAGCTGACATGGGACGTGTACCGCGAAACGCTGATCGAGCAAGCCGAGCAAGGGGTCGATTACATGACCATTCATGCTGGGGTGCGGCTTCACTACATTCCGCTCACCGCCAGCCGCGTGACCGGCATCGTCTCGCGCGGCGGCTCAATCATTGCGCAATGGTGCTTGGCACATCATCAAGAAAACTTTTTGTATACGCATTTTGAAGATATTTGCCAAATTTTGCGACAGTATGATGTGGCCATTTCGCTCGGAGACGGGCTGCGGCCGGGTTCCATCGCCGATGCGAACGATGACGCGCAGTTTGCCGAACTCAAGACGCTCGGGGAGTTGACGGCCATCGCCTGGAAGCATGACGTGCAAGTGATGATCGAAGGGCCGGGACACATTCCGATGCATAAAATTCGCGAAAATGTCGAGCGGGAGCAGGAAATTTGCCATGGGGCGCCGTTTTATACGTTAGGGCCGCTTGTCACCGACATCGCGCCCGGATATGACCATATTACGTCAGCCATTGGCGCCGCCATCATTGGGGCCTATGGAACGGCGATGCTTTGCTACGTCACGCCGAAAGAGCACTTAGGGCTGCCCAACAAAGAGGATGTGCGTGCCGGGGTGGTCGCTTATAAAATCGCCGCCCATGCCGCTGATCTGGCGAAAGGACATCCGGCCGCCCAGCAGCGCGACGATGCGCTCTCAAAGGCGCGCTTTGAGTTTCGGTGGAACGACCAATTCCATTTATCGCTTGACCCGGAGCGCGCCCGTGAATACCATGACGAAACTTTACCGGCTGCCGCGGCGAAAACCGCCCACTTTTGTTCGATGTGTGGGCCGAAATTTTGCTCGATGAGCATTTCTCATGAGCTGCAGCGGAAAATGAAAGAAGACGGCATGCAAGCGAAAGCGAAGGAATTTGTTCAGAAGGGCGCTTCTCTGTATCAATGACAAGTCCAGTCAGGACGGACGAACGTATGAAAGCGCGGAAGCCCGCCAGTTGGGTAAGGATATACAATTATACAGAAAATATAGAATAAAAATATATTTACAAATTGTTTTTTATCTGTTATGATAATGACATAAGAGGTAAATTTCTAGTCATAACATAATTTATTTGTGAAGGGAAAACTGCGCAGTCTATTGCAGCGCCTTCGCCGGCGTTTCGCTTCCATAGACAGCGGCCAGTTGCGTCATCGAACGATAGATGGTGCTGGCCGCTTCTTTTTATGGACCAACGACGAAATGCAAGACTTTTCGAAGCGCCTCCGAATTTGTATGGTCGAGCACGTTATTTTTGGGAGCGTTTTCTAAAAAGTGCCGGACTGACGCCGATGTTCATCCCTGAATGGGGGCAAAACGTTGCCCATGCAACATTTCTGTGAAAATGTCGAACTGGCGCGGGATGTTCAACCCCGGATGGAAGGCAAAACGTTGCCCATGCAACATTTCTGTGAAAATGTCGAACTGGCGCGGGATGTTCAACCCCGGATGGAAGGCAAAACGTTGCTCATGCAACATTTCTGTGAAAATGCCGGACCGGCGCGGGATGTTCAACCCTGGGTGGGGCGCGCTGCCTATGGAACAGCCGAACTGGCGTGAGATTTTCATCCCTAGGTGGGGCAGATCGCGTTGCCCATGGAACGTTTCTTTGAGAATTGGGAGATGTCAGTCAGTGCGGGCGGGATCAGGAATGGGCATGTGAGCAGTGAGTGGGCGCATACACTGAAACGAAGGGGCATGAGGAGGGAGGGGATTGACTTTGTTTTCCGATCTTGTGGAGACGATGCCGCCTTATTTGTTTTCCCGTTTTCAACAGAAAAAAGAGGAGCTGGTGAAGCAAGGGGTCGATGTCATTGATTTAGGGATCGGCGCTCCCGATTTGCCGCCGCCCTCCTTTGTCATCGAGGTGTTGAAAAAAGAGCTCGAGGCGCCGGAACATTATACGTATTCGCCGTATGGCGGCTGCAAGGAATATCGGGAGGCGGTCGCCCGGTTTTATGAACGGGAATACGGGGGCGTGCTCGATCCAGAAACGGAAGTGCTCGCTTTGATCGGCTCGAAGGAAGGGATCGTTCATCTGTTGCAAGCGGTTCTGAAGCCGGGAGAGCTTGTGCTTGTGCCGGATCCCGGTTATCCCGTTTATCGAACGGCGGTTCATTTTGCCCGCGGGCGGAGCCGGGCGCTGCCCTTGGATGCTCAAAACGGTTACGCGCCTCAGTTTGCTGCGCTTTCTCCCGACGTGTATGATGAGGCGAAGCTGATGCTCCTCAACTATCCAAGCAATCCGACCGCGGCCGTGGCCGAGATCGGCGTGTTTTCCGAGGCCGTTTCCCTCGCGCGCCGGCATCGGCTGTTCATTGCCCATGACGCCGCGTATTCATTGGTGACGTTCGCCGGGTTTCAGTCACCGAGCATTTTGCAGGTGGACGGGGCGAAAGAGGTAGCGGTCGAATTTGGCTCATTGTCGAAAAGCTATAACATGGCGGGCTGCCGCATCGGGTATGTGGTGGGAAACCGCCACCTAATTCGAGCGCTTTCGGTCATCAAAAGCAACATCGACACATGTCAATTCATTCCCATTCAAAAAGCGGCCGCTGCTGCGCTGACGAACGGGCAGGCTTTTGCGAAAGCGAACAGTTTGGTTTATGAAGCGCGCATGAACAGGATGGTGGAAGGGCTTCGCGAACTCGGCTTGAACGTGCAGCGTCCGAAGGCGACTTTTTTCCTATGGGTTCCCGTTCCCACAGGGTACTCATCCGAATCATTTGCCACCCAACTGCTCGATGATGCGGGGATTATCGTCACACCGGGAACGGCGTTTGGCCCGGCCGGAGAAGGGTACGTCCGCGTTTCGCTCTCGGCGCCGATTGAGCGGCTCGAGCAAGCATTGGAGCGGTGGAAACGAGTGAATGGGGGGGCGCTGGCGCCATGAAACGAACGATCCGAAACGTGACGGTGGCCAAGGTCATCGTGGAATGTCTAAAACAGGAACAGATCCGCCATGTGTTTGGCGTGCCCGGGGAAAGCTACTTGCCGTTGCTTGACGCCATTTATGAAGAGCCGTCGATTGAGTTCATTTCCGCCCGCCATGAGGGAGGAGCGTCGTTTATGGCGGAAGGGTATGCGAAAGCGGCGCGGACATGCGGCGTCGTCTTAGCAACAAGGGCGGTCGGCGCCGCCAATTTGGCGATCGGCGTCCATACGGCTAGACAAGATTCCACGCCGATGGTCGTATTTTTAGGGCAAGTGGACAGCCGCTTTCTTGGCCGGGAAGGTTTTCAAGAGGTTGATTTGGAGGCGTTTTTTCGCCCGCTCGCGAAATGGACGGTCGAAATTCGCGACGCCGAACGAGTGCCGGAGCTGGTGCAGCGCGCGTTTCGCACCGCGAAGACGGGCAGACCCGGTCCGGTTGTCGTTTCGCTGCCGGAGGATGTGCTTTGGCAAACCGTCCCGGAAGCTGTGATGGCTTCCACCCAAGTGCCGAAGCCGGCTCCGCGCCACGAGGACGTTCGGGAAGTCGAAGCTTGGCTGACGCGCGCCAAGCGGCCGCTCGTCATCGCCGGCGGAGGTGTCAAGTGGGCGGGCGCGGAGCCGCTGCTGCGGTTATGGGCTGAAACGTATTCGTTGCCGGTGATGGCAGCGTTCCGTCGCCATGACGTATTTCCCCATGATCACCCGTGCTACGTCGGGCATCTCGGCTTGGGAGCGCCAGAAGCGGTGAGGGAGACAGCGGAGCAGGCCGATGTAGTGATTGCGCTCGGAACACGGTTATCGGAAGTGACTACGCAAGACTACTGTGTACCGTCTGCTAATCAGACGCTCATTCATATTGACTTGGACAGCGATGGGTTTGGAAAAGTGCGCGCGCCGGACGTGGCCATTTGGGCCGACTGTCGGGAAGCGCTATCCCGCCTGCTGACGATTGCGGTGCGGCCGAGCTGGCAAGAATGGGTGGCAAAACGGCGGGAGCAGTATGAACAAACCGCAACGCTGCCAGAAAAACCGCGCAATGTGTATGAAGCGGCCATGGCAAGTTTCGCGCGCCATTTGCCGAACAACGCTGTTTTCACAAACGACGCAGGGAATTTTGCCGGCTGGCTTCACACGTTTTTCCCGTTTGGCGAAGGCCATACGTATATCGGACCGACGTCCGGAGCCATGGGATACGGCATGCCGGCGGCCATAGGCGCCAAACTGGCATTGCCCGACCGAACGGTTGTGTCGCTGTCGGGAGACGGCGGATTTATGATGACGATGCAAGAGTTGGAAACAGCTGTCCGGTATGACATTCCGATCATCTCCGTCGTATTTAACAACCGCATGTACGGGACGATTCGCATGCATCAAGAACTGCGGTTTCCGGGTCGGGTCATCGGAACGGAGTTGGGGAGCGTTCCGTTTGCCCGCTTGGCGGAATGTTTGAATGGGCTTGGCTTCCAAGTGCAGACGGAACAGCAGTTCACAGAGGCGCTGTGCGCGGCGCTGGCGGCCAAACGCCCGACGGTCATTGAAGTGCTGGCTGATCCCGATTGTCTTTCGGTCTCGACGACGATGCAGGAGCTGCGGGCGCGGCAATCGCTGTGACCGCGGACGGCAGTCGTTTTGTTGGGAACGGTGATTGTTCCAAAAAATATTCACCGTTGCCAATGTTGATGTGCCGGTTGGATGGTTCGAAAAAGGAGGCGGCCGCAAAGGTGCTCCCGGCCACGGAGCCGGGAAATGCCGCGATCCGGCTCCATCATTCCATTGCGCGAAAATGGGGGGAGTAGGCGATGAACATTCAAAACTATATCAATGGAAAATGGAAAGAACCGAGCACTGGGCGGTGGGCGCCGGTGATCAATCCAGCGACAGGGGAAACCATCGCCAAGGCGCCGATGTCAGGGGCCCAAGATATCGATGAGGCGGTTCAGGCAGCCAAGGAAGCGCAAAAACGATGGGCGCTCGTGCCGGCGCCGAAACGCGCGGAAATTTTGTATCGAGTCGGGACGCTGCTTCAAGAGCGGAAAGAGGCGCTGGCTCGGCTGTTGACGATGGAAATGGGCAAAGTGATTGAGGAAGCGCGCGGCGAAGTGCAAGAAGGCATCGATATGGCGTTTTACATGGCGGGGGAAGGGCGGCGGTTGTTCGGCGACACGACGCCATCGGAGTTGAAAGATAAATTCGCCATGAGCGTTCGGGTGCCAGTCGGGGTAGTCGGTATCATCACGCCGTGGAATTTCCCAATCGCGATCGCTACTTGGAAGTCGTTCCCTGCCCTTGTGGCTGGCAATGCGGTCGTGTGGAAGCCGGCGCTGGAAACGCCAATTATGGCGCAGGAGTTGGCGCGCATTTTTGCAGAAGCGGGTTTGCCGCCGGGAGTGTTTCATGTCGTCCATGGCGACGGGCCGACAGCTGGCAATGCGCTCGTCGAACATCCGGATGTCAAGGTCATCTCGTTTACCGGCTCGAATGAAGTCGGGCGGATGATTGCGGAAACATGCGGACGGCTGTTGAAAAAAGTTTCGCTTGAAATGGGCGGGAAAAACGCGGTGATCGTCATGGATGACGCCGACTTGTCGCTAGCGGTCGACGGCATTATTTGGAGCGCCTTTGGCACCTCGGGGCAGCGGTGCACCGCGTGCAGCCGGGTCATTGTCCATGAGCGGGTGAAACAGGAGCTTGAGCGGCGTCTGCTTGAAGCCGTGAACACATTGAAAATCGGCAACGGGCTCGATGAAACGGTCAAGGTAGGGCCGGTCATCCATGAAGAAGCGCTGCAAAAAATCGACCGCTACGTGCGCATTGGCGTAGAAGAAGGGGCGAAGCTGCTTGTGGGCGGCTATATATTGCGTGAAGGCGACTATGCGCGCGGCTTCTACTACGCACCGACGATTTTCACCGATGTCACGCCGAAGATGCGCATCGCCCGCGAAGAAATTTTCGGCCCGGTCGTGTCGATCCTTTCCGTCCGCAGTTTGGACGAAGCGATCGATGTCAACAACAGCGTCGATTATGGGCTGTCAAGCGCGATTTTCACGCGCGATGTCAATAACGTGTTTCGGGCCATGCGCGATTTGGACACCGGCATTGTGTACGTCAACGCCGGCACCACGGGTGCGGAGATTCATTTGCCGTTTGGCGGTACGAAAGGGACGGGCAACGGTCATCGCGACTCCGGCGTCGCCGCGCTTGACGTGTTCACCGAGTGGCGGAGCATTTATGTCGATTTCAGCGGCAGACTGCAGCGGGCGCAAATTGATACGGCTGACTGAACCGGGCTGCCATCGGCGCGGAACGGAAAAACGGCGGCCGACGGGGAGGACGGGTAGCCAAAGGAAGGGCATCTGCGGCAAAAGGGAAGAGCGTCTAGAAGGCCGGTGAAAACCGCTGATTCCTTTCATTAATGGGGGAATGAGCAAAAACAGGACCCGATGTAACAAGGTTTTTCGAAATGAGAAATAACATTGTAAAGCCGTATCCGCGAGTAAATCACCAGCCTCCTAGAAGGTCGGTGAAAAACCGATGTCACACACCAATCGGAGGCATTTTCATTCCAAAAAGAAAGCTGATTCTGCGAGGTTTCTCTCATTGAGAAATGGGTGGAAGTCAGCGGTATTTTGCACGAAATCACCAGCCTTCTAGAACGCGAGCGCATGATCAACAATCGGTGACAGGAGGGAGAAACGATGAAAGTGCTCGTGCTTGGCGCAGGGTTGATGGGAAAGGAAGCAGCGCGTGATTTAGTGCAAAGCGAAGCGGTGGAAGCCGTCACCTTGGCGGATGTCGATCGAACGAAAGCGGAGCGAGCCGCGCGGCAACTCCAATCGGAAAAACTTTCGGCAGTACAAGCGGATGCCGGCGATCAGCAACAGCTGTCCGCTTTGATGAAAAAGCATGATGTGGTGGTCAATGCGCTGTTTTATCGGTTTAATGAAACCGTGGCGAAAACAGCGATCGCCTCCGGTGTTCACTCGGTCGATTTAGGGGGGCATATCGGCCATATTACCGACCGCGTGTTGGAGCTCCATGATCAAGCCCAGGCAGCGGGGGTGACGATCATTCCTGACCTAGGTGTCGCTCCCGGCATGATTAATATTTTGTCCGGCTATGGAGCGAGCCAACTCGATGAAGTCGAATCGATTCAGCTGTATGTCGGCGGCATTCCCGTCCATCCCGATCCACCGCTCGAGTACAACCATGTGTTTTCGTTGGAAGGGCTTCTTGATCATTACACCGATCCGTCTTTGATCATCCGCGACGGCAAGGTGCAGGAAGTTCCGTCCCTTTCAGAGATCGAGCCGATTTATTTTGAACGGTTTGGGCCGCTTGAAGCGTTTCATACTTCAGGAGGAACATCGACGCTGTCGCGCTCGTTTCCGAACTTGAAGCGGCTTGAGTATAAAACGATCCGCTATCGCGGCCACGCGGAAAAATTCAAACTCCTCGTTGACTTGAACTTGACGCGCAACGATTTTGAAGTGGAGATCGGCGGGCGCCCAATCAAGCCGCGCGACGTGCTGCTGGCCGTCTTGACGCCGCTTCTTGATTTAAAAGGGAAAGACGATGTCGTCTTGCTTCGGGTGATCGTCGGCGGGCGGAAAGAAGGAAAGGAAACGGTGCTCGAATATGAGACGGTGACATTCAACGACCGCGAAAACAACGTGACGGCGATGGCGCGGACGACAGCGTACACGATTTCCGCTGTCGCCCAACTGATCGGCCGCGGCATCATCCAAAAGCGCGGCGTCTATCCGCCTGAACAAATCGTTCCAGGGGATGTGTATATTGAGGAGATGAAGCGGCGCGGAGTGATGATTCGCGAGAAGAAAACAGATCGCTAGAGAAGAACGCACCAAACGAAAACCACCCCACCCCGTTTTCAGCTGCGAAACGGGGGTGGGGTGGCGGTGCTGATCGCGCCGCTATGCGCGGCGGTTAGGCGGCTTTCGTTTCCGACGGCTCGCCTTTGCGCCAAGCTAGGAAAAGAAAGGCGGCCAGCGCCGGCGCCATGGCGACCATAAACGGGGCTTTGACGGACAAAGCGTGGCCGATGACGCCGGACAGTACCGGGGCGATGGCCGCCCCCATCCAGCGGACGAAGTTGTACATGCCGGAAGTGACGCCACGTTCGTACGGCGAACTTTCCATTACGTAGCTTGTGAACAAGGCGTTGTTTACGCCGGATACAAGCCCTGACAAAATGATCAAGACGATCGTCAGCCACGTTGGTTGGGCGACGGCCAACAGCAGCAGCAACACCGCAAACAGCAATAAGCTGTACGGCAGTAGATGTTTCGGTTCATGTCTTTCCTCCAGCCGATGAGCCAGCACCGCCGAACCGTAGGCGAGGCAAAGCCCCCAGCCGAAGAAGACGAGGCCGATTTGAATGGCCGATAAGTGAATGATAAGCGGCGAATACGCTAGAACAACGAAAAAGCCGTAATAGTAAAGCATACCGCCTACCGCTCCTTTCAAAAACGGCGGAAAAGCGAGCAGACGCCGCATTTCTTGCCACCCGGCCGCCTTTTTTGGTTTTCCTTTATTCGGATCGTACACAAACAAGGCGACAAGCAAAAAGGCGATAAAAATGAGCACGCTCGTGCCGAGAAACGGGTAGCGCCATGAATGTTGGCCAAGCAGCCCGCCGATGAGCGGACCGCCGGCCATCCCGAGGCCGATCGCCGCCTCATACAAGCCGACAGCCGTGCTCGCCTGCGGTGTTAAGGCGATCAACAAGGTCATGGCGGTCGCAAAAAATGTCGCATTGCCAAGCCCCCACCCGGCGCGGAAGAGGGATAATTGGGGGATGTTCGCCGCAAAGCCGCACAATAATGAGAACATCGTGACAAGGCCAAGTCCGATCACCATCATTTGTTTATCGCCGACGCGGCTGACGATGAGACCAACCGGAATCATCATGACGGCCATCGTAAAAATGTAGGCGGTAAACAGCATTTCCACTTGCCAGTGGGTTGCGCCGATGCTTTCGGCAATGACCGGTAAAATCGGATCGACCACCCCGATGCCCATAAACGCCAAAAATGCAGCGGCAACGGTGATCCACCGCGCCCGTGTTTGTCTTCCTTCGTCCATTATTCTTCTCTCCCTTCCTGCAAAATCGTGTTGACTCGCTGTTCCATTTGTTTCAACTCTTGTTTGAGTGTTTCCATTTTCTTCATCTTTTCGTCCAGCATGGCGATTTGTTGGCGCAGTCCGGCAGCGATTTGTTCGAGTTCGCGCCGTTTTTCATGATCGGCAGTCTGAAGGAGTTCGGCCCGGTGCGCGGCGATTTTTTCTTTTAAGGATAAAAAGTGTTGGAGCTCCTGAAGGGAAAAGCCAAGCACTTCGCGGGCGGCGATAATTTGTTTCAGCTGTTCGATCTCCTCCTCGGTATAAAGGCGCGTACCGCCGTCGCTCCGCGCTGGCGGTTTGATCAAACCAATTTCTTCGTAATAGCGAATCGTGCGTTTCGTCAAGCCGGTTGCTTTGGCGACGTCGTCAATTTTCAATCGTTTCATGATGGGGCCCTCGCTTTCGTTGCATCATGACCAACCGCGTTTTTCACAAATATAACATTAACGTGAACGTTATATTTTTGTCAATAGGACTTTGGAATGGGAGGGAAAAACCGTGGTTTTCGCGGCTGTACAAATTCAATAAGAGGGTGTCGCCGAAAGAACGGGACACCCTCTTTCACCTGATATGCGATGATTGTACACGGAATGTATGAGGTTGGCGATTGACTCGGGCAACCGCTTCCCGGAATCATTTCTCAAGTAGAAAAACTTGTTGCATCGGCCTCTATAAGGTTGGTGATTTCGTGCAAAATACTGCTCATTCCATTCGTTTCTCAATTTGAGAAACCTTGCAGAATCAGCTTTTCCGTGAAAATGCCGAACTGTCGCGAGATTTTCATGTCTGGGTGGAGGGTCGATCGCCGCCCATGGATCTTTTCTGAATGAACATGCCGCTGATTCGTGTGTGACAGCGGTTTTTCACCGGCCTTTATGTTCGCGCGTTCCATCGGTAAACAGCGATTTTTTACCGGCCTTCTATCAAGGCAAACGACTTTCGGGGCCAGCCTCCGCCGATAACCGCTTCTACGATGGCTGAGCGTTCTTGGCCGACTCTTTGTGCCGCCGGCTGCTTGGGGCGATGTCAGCTGGAAATGGCGCTAGCGCGTCACGCTCGTTTTGCTGGCTTTGAGCACTTCTTTGACCGCCGCTTCAATTTCTTGATAGCTTGTGCAGCGGCAAATGTTCGACTCGAGCCATTCTTGAATCATCGCGTCATCGGCGTCCGGATGCCGGTCGATGAGCGCCTGAGCGTTCATGATGAAGCCCGGCGTGCAGTAGCCGCACTGAAAAGCGAAGTGGCGGACGAAGGCCTGCTGTATAGGAGCATCATCGAGCCCTTCGATCGTCGTGATCGGTTTGCCGACCGTTTCGATCGCCAGCATCATGCATGATTTGATCGGCGTGCCGTTGACGAGGACGGTGCAGGCGCCGCAGTCCCCGTTTAGACACCCCGGTTTGGCACCGGTCAGCCCGAGGTGATCGCGCAAAACAAACAGCAGCGTCTCCGCTTGGCGGACGACGACGGTTCGTTGCTCGCCGTTAATGTGCAACACAAGCTCCCGTTTTGTCGGTTCTTCCATCGTGCAGTGCACCTCCCGTCTAAGAGGCTGGTGATTTCATCGGGAATACGGCTTTAGACTGTCATTTTTCAATGAGAAAACCCTTGTTGCATCGCCTCTGCTTTTCGCCCCCGCATTGAGCAAGGGAATCAGCCGTTTTTCACCGCCCTCCTAGGGGGCCGGTGATTTACTCGCACAAACGCTTCTCAGAATCGTTTCTCAAGTAGAAAAACTGGTTGCACTATGTTCAAGCATTCCATCATCGATCAAGGCAAACAACGATTTTTCACCGCCCTCCTAGGGGCCGGTGATTATATCGTGTATACCGCTTCCTGGCATCGTTTCTCAAATAGAAAAGCCTTGCAACACTGCACACTTTTATTCATCGACCAAAGGAAACCAATGTTTTTCACCAGCCTTCTAGATGGATTCCCCTAACTCGCGAAGCGCATCTTCCAACAGTTGGGCGGCGACAAACAGACGGTAGTCTGCCGATCCTTCAATATCATGCAAAATCGGGCGCGGGAAGGCGGCGATTGCCGCTTGGATCCGTTCGCCAATCGGGCGGTTCCTGTCGTTGAGGTGCGCCTCGACGTCAGCCGAGCGAAACGGAAACGGGCAGATGCCGCTGAAAGCGACGCGAACGGCCTCGTCTTGTTTCAGCGCTGCAATCGTCACCAGCGGGTAGCCGACTTCACCTTGTTTGCGGCGCTTGCGATGGAAATGGGGCAGGGTGGCGGTGGCGCGGTCAACCTTGAACTGGACGACAAACTCACCGCGGCCCAGCTGCAGCTGTTGATGAAATAAATCATTGATGCGGGCTTGACGGATGTCGGCTGGCCCGGCGATGACGATGTCTGCTTCTGCAACGAGCAGCGCAGTCGCTATTTCACGATAAAAAATTTGCCCGCATAAGTTGCCGCCGAGTGTAATTTGGTTGCGCGCCGTCCGATCGGCGATTTCTTTGGCCACCTTTGTCAACAAAGGGAACGGATTCGTTTCTTCGAGCACGGTGAGCGCCAGCGCCGCCCCGAGCACGAGAGGATCCCCGTCGGCGTCAAGCACCCGGCATTCGGGAATCTCCTTAATATCAATGACAGCGGCGGTAGAAACGAAGCCGAGGCGCGATAGGGTGAGGATCTCGGTGCCCCCGCTGTAATAGAGCGGCTGTTTTCCTTGTTGTTCCAGTTCGAGAAACAGCGCCGTCGCTTCAGCGATCGACTGTGGCCGATAGTAGGCAAAATCAAAGGGAACCATAGCCGTCTCCTTTCTGTTTCCGCCAAATGAGTTCGGGAACGAGCGGCAGTTCGTTAAGCGGCACACCAGCGGCAAGCGATAAGGCGTTTGCCAAAGCGGCGGGCATGCCGATCAAGCCGTGTTCGCCGATGCCGCGCGCACCGTACGGAGCGTCGATTTGCGGCGTTTCGACAAATTCGACAATGTAGACGGGATGTTCGCCAAAGCGGATCAGCCGGTACGTGCGCAGCTGCGGGTTTAAGACACGTTGGGCTTGATCAAAAAGAAACCCTTCACGGCTGGCCAAACTCAGCCCCATGCTCATCGCCCCCATCGCCTGGCCAAGCGCCGCTTTCGGGTTGAGCACCTTGCCGGCATCGATGACCGCGTACGCTTTTACAACGCGGTACGTGTAGTCGCGGCGGTTGAACTCCACTTCGACTCCTTCGGCGCATACACCCCATTCCGGCCCCGGTTTTCCGGCGCCAGTTTCCGGATCAAGCGGGGTCAAGTGGCGCAAAATATAGTGGCCGCGCCCGATCACTTGTCCGCCGATGGCGTTGCCGTTGGGAAATTTGTAGCCGTAGGCAATGTCTTTTACTGGGATGAAAATGGCCGGGTCGTCGCGCAAAAAGACGCGCCCGAAGCCGACTTCCAAATCGGCGGGTGAGGCTCGCAGCACGCAGGCGGCGATCTCTTTCAGCTGGCGGATGGCGTCATCGGCGGCGGCCAAAGCCGCGCGCCCGGCCATAAACGTTCCGCGGCTGGCGACCGTTTTCCAATGTTCCGGCGTCGTTTGCGTATCGATGTCCATTTTGACATGAACATCGTCCACGTTCATGTTCAGCCGTTCGGCGACGATTTGCGCGAGCACCGTTTTCGTGCCTGTGCCGATTTCGACGACGCCGGAAATGAGGTTGACGCTGCCGTCTGAATTGAACGTTAAAATGACGCCGGAACTCGCGTCAGTGTCAATCGTGGACGTTTTCCAACCGCCGCTGATGCCTTTGGCCCGCACAGTATAGGCGTCAAGCTCGACGCGTTGCCACTCGTCCCAGCGCATCAGTTCGCGCAATCGGTCAAGGCAGGCCGCCATATCCCCGACATTGCTTTTCGTGAGCCGCACTTGCGTCGGGGTTGTATGCCCCGGGCGGATGACGTTTTTGCGCCGCACGTCCCACGGGTCAAGCCGCAGCGCTTTTGCCAATTCGTCAATAGCACGCTCCACAGCAAACGACTGCTCGCAATGGCCGAAACTGCGGAACGGCGTCGCATACGGCCGATTCGTATAGACGCAGAGCGAGTCGCACCAGACGTGTTCGACATGGTATGGGCCGGTGCAATCGACGGCCGCGGCGCGGCTGACGTCAATCGCCTTATCGGAATAAGCGCCGCCGTCAAACAAAAAGAGAATTTCCATCGCTTTGAAAACGCCGTCGTTTGTCGCGCCGATTTTGACCGTTGCCTCCAATCCGATATGGACGGGCGAGGTGACCATGTCATGTTCGCGGCTGTTCCAAACGCTCACTTTCCGGCCGCCGACCGCCTTCGCGGCGAGGTAGGCGAGCAGCTCGAGCTGCACCGGAGCTTTGCCTCCGTAAGCGCCGCCGACAAGCGGCGTGTGGACGATGATCTTGCCTGTGTCTTCTCCAAAATAGGTATGGAGCAGCTTTTTGATCATAAAGGGCGACTGTGACGAGGCGGTGATACGGATCGTGCCGTCCAGTCCAATTTCCGCTGTAGCGCAGCGCGTCTCCATCGCTACGTGGTCGGACGGGTTGAAAGAGACGCTCGTTTCGATGATGACATCGCTTTCGGCAAAGCCTTGTTCGATGTTGCCTTTTCGGATTTTCGTCCGGTGGGCGATGTTAGTTCCTGGTTCAGGATGAGTCGTTTTGCTTTTTTCGTAGCGGTCGAGATGTTCATGCAATAGCGGAGCCCCTTCTTTCAGCGCCTCGTGCGGCGAGCCGACCGCTGGCAGTGGTTCGTAAGCGACGCGGACGAGGCGGGCGGCTTGTTCGGCCTGGGCGAGCGTATCGGCGACGACGACGGCGACGACCTCGCCAAAGTAGCGCGCTTTATCAGCAGCGATCGGCGGGCGGTCGCGCATGTCTTCACCGGTGAGCGGCAGTCCCTCGCCGGTCAGGACGGCGCGGACGCCGGGGGCGGCAAGCGCGGCGCTTGTCGCGATGGAGGTGATACGCGCGTGGGCGTATGGGCTTGTCACCAAGGCGGCGTGCAGCATTCCCGGCTGTTTGAAATCGTTTGTGTACTTGGCGCGCCCGGTCACCTTATCCCGCGCCTCTTTACGGATCACACTTTTCCCAACAGCCATGGAAGGACTCCTCCTTTCGTCTTTGTTCCATGACCCCGCGTTCATAGTCGCTATAGGTGTCGATGTCCATGCCGATCCACTTGTCTCCTTCGCAGAAGAGACCGCGCCAATGCGGATCGTGAAACAGCTGCCGTCCGCCTGCATCCCCTTCAAGCGCCAGCAGGGAAGGAAACGTCCGTTTTCCCCAGATGACCGGGGGCATCGGCGTGCCCGAGCGGGAAAAGGCGAGGTAATCCGGGCGATGGCGACGATAAAGAGCGGCGAGAGCATCGATCGTTTCCGCTGTTACGAACGGCTGATCGGCCAATAATACGGCGGCGGCGTCCGCCTCTTCTGCCATCGCTGCTCGCAAGCCGCAGGCGAGAGAGTGCGCCTGTCCGCGGTGACAGGCGGCGCAGCGGACAAGGCGGCATTTGTCATGGCGAAGCAGCGCGTCAGGAAGCCAGGCGAGCGCGTCATTGGGCGGCACGACCACGATGACGGGCGAGAGGGAGGAACGAAGCGCCGCCTTGAGCCCGGCTGCCCCGAGCGTCCCGTCTCCCCAAGGTAAGGCGCGTTTATCGGTCCCCATCCGCCGGCTTTGCCCGGCCGCTAAATAAACGGCGGCGATGGCGCCCTTGTTCATCGGGAGGCCTCCAGCGGCGTCCGCCCGCGAAGAACGCTGATCAGCTCGGCAACTATGCTAATGGCGATTTCCTGTGGGCTGCGCGCGCCGATTGGCAGTCCGACCGGTGAACGGACAAACGGCGGAGCCGAGCCGGACGGAAAAAGGCGATCCGTGCGCCGCCGCGGACCGAGCACACCGAGATAAGCGAGTGGCATGTCGGCTAACAAGGAAACGAGTTCCCGGTCGCGCTCGAACTGGTGGGTCATCATAATGACAAAGTCGCGTTCAGTAAGGTGCAGCATCGGCACCGTTTCATGCGGAAAGCCGAGAACCCAAGCATCGGCGTCCGGGATGTGCGATGGCTGGCAAAACGCCGGGCGCCAGTCGCTGACGGTGACGGAAAACCCGGCGGCTTTGGCCGCCGACACGAGCGGCGGGGCGTCCGGGCCGGCACCGAAAATGATGAGGCGCGGTTTCGGCCAAAAATGTTGGATGTAAAACGCGCCGTCATCCGTTTCCTGCACCCCGTTTCGGTCGCGGAAAAACGGGGTGCCATGCAGCGCGTTGAGCCATTCCGACCTCGGCGGCGACGCATAGCCGCCGAAGCGCTCCCCTGTTTCGCTTTGGAAAAACAGCGGTTCCTTAGGATGAGCGATGCTTCGCGCCATCAGCACATGTTCGCCGCGGTCAAGGCAGCGTTTGAGCGCCAGCCAGACCGATTTTGTGTCCTCTGTCACCGGCTCGAGCCAAACGCGGATGAGTCCGTTGCAGCCAGCGCCTTGCCCCCAAGACCAATCGTCCTCGGTCCGCAAATCAAACGAAACAGCAGCTGCTTGGCGGCTCACCAATACGTCACGAGCGTGGGCCGCCACCGCTTCTTCAAGGCATCCGCCGCTCAGCAGCCCGACCGTTTCTCCATTTGCGTCAATCCACATGCACGTCCCTTCTTTTTGATAGGCCGAGCCTTCAACGTCCATGATGATGGCTACCACGCCATCGCTTGGAGCGCCGGCGATCGCTTCGAGCACAGTATAGTAGCTTTCCATGCTTATCCTCCTTCCGCGTGGCGAAAAAGGTGGCTCCGCTGTTGCAAGCGCGGCGGGACGATCAATAAACTTTCATAAGGGCCGTAAGCGGCGGCAGCGGGTGCGGCATCGGGTCGTCCCTTTTTTTAAAAAGAGCTCTGCTATCATTATATTTCTGTAACAGATGCCCATGACTGAAAAACAAAGAAGCCAGCTGTTGCCAGCTAGCTTCTTTTTTGATCCGTTTTTCCTTTTCCGAGTCGTCCGGCCCGCTTGGCGGCTTCCCGCAGCAAATACTCGATATGGCTGTTGACGCTGCGGAATTCCTCTTGCGCCCACTGTTCCAAGACGGCATACAACTCATAGTCAATGCGCAAAGGGAATGGTTTTTTCTTTGTCATCGCACTCCACAACCGTTAATATAGACTGCCCGTGTTGATCACGGGCTGGGTGGTTCGTTCGGAGACGATCGCGACCATCAAGTTGTTGACCATCGCCGCTTTCCGTTCATCATCTAACTCTAACATGTTTTCTTTGTCAAGCTGTTCGATTGCCATTTGCGCCAAGGAGAACCCCGGCGATGAGAAGCATAGCGATGCCGCCGATACCGATGAATCCATCGAGATACCAAGCGTTCTGTTCCCTCATTGATTGTCCCCCTAATTCATATTAATTTGATATTCTTATGATATCATACATTCAATAAAATGTAAATCGAGTATTATTGTGGTTTTCAGCCATTCGCTGCTTTCCTATGATCGGTTAGGAAACATCCATCAACCACCGGGGGAAAACAACCTCACTTGCCATCCCTTCTGATCATAGGCCTTTATTCCGATAACAAGTCATCGTGCTAAAATATGGAAAAAACGGTTGACTCCATATTTCCCACTGTCATACAATAGAAAAAAAGACAAACGGGAGCATCGAGCATGGGAAACGAAAAATCGGCGCGCATCGGCCGCTTGTCGCTTTGGCTGGCGATGCTTGACGAAGGGGAGGAAGGCCCGGTCCTTCATCAGCTTGAGTCGCTCGCCTGGCGCTATTGCCAAGGGCGCGTCGGGGCGATGGAGCCGCAAAAAATCGTCGCGGCGATCGAGACGGCGGCGAAACGGCATGGAGTGGTTGACGGCGGCTTGTACCGCGATATGCACGCCTTGTATCATGCGATTTTAGAGGCGGTGCACGGTGTGACGAGGGGGCAGATGGAGCTAGGAGATTTGTTAAGAACGGCCGGCCTTCGTTTCGCCGTCGTGCGCGGCACACCGTATGAAGGGCCAAAAGAAGGAGAGTGGATCGCCGTCGCCTTGTACGGGACGATTGGGGCCCCGGTGCGCGGGTTCGAGCACGAGGCGGTTGGGCTCGGCATCAATCATATATAACGCGGCGGCTCGGGCCATTCGATAGAGACGGATCCGCCTAAAGCAATGAGTCATGAGGAGGCGAATCTTGCCGGAAACGGCAGGGGCGCCTCTTTTTGTGTTTGGACATGAACGAAAGGGGATGAAATGATGATCGTGTTGAACGGGCATTCGTTAACGCTTGACGAGGCAAGACGCGTCGTTTACGGGAGGGAACGAGTGGCGGCCGCTTTAGAGAGCATGGAAGCGGTTCGAAAAAGCCGAGCGGCAGTGGAACAAGCGATTGCGAGCGGACGAACGATCTATGGGGTGAATACGGGCTTTGGCAAACTCGCTGATGTGCGCATTGAAGGAAGCGACCTTGAGCAGCTGCAAATCAACCTTCTCCGCTCACACGCCTGTGCGGTCGGCGAGCCGTTTGCCGAGGAAGTGGTGCGGGCGCTGCTTCTGTTGCGGGCGAATGCTTTGTTAAAAGGGTATTCCGGCGTGCGGCCGGCGGTTATTGAGCAGCTGCTTACGTTTTTGAACGCCGGCATTCACCCGATCGTGCCCCAGCAAGGTTCCCTCGGCGCGAGCGGCGATTTGGCGCCGCTGGCTCACGTGGCGCTGGCGCTTGTCGGCGAAGGGGAAGTGATGTATCAAGGCCGGCGGATGCCTGCCGCCCAAGCGCTTTCGCAAGCGGGAATTCCGCCGCTCTCCCTGAAAGAGAAGGAAGGGTTGGCGCTCATTAACGGGACGCAGGCGATGACGGCCGTCGGAATTTTGGCTTGCTTAGCCGCGGAACAGCTCGCTTACGACAGCGAGCGGATCGCCGCATTGACGGTCGAGGCGCTTTATGGCGTGACCGATGCCTTTGACGCCCGCATCCACGAAGCCCGCGGATTTCCGGAACAGGCGGAGGTGGCGGAACGAATGCGCCGTTATCTCGCTGGATGCCAGCTGACCACAAGGCAAGGGGAGCGGCGCGTGCAAGATGCGTACTCGATCCGCTGCATTCCGCAAGTGCACGGGGCGTCGCTCAGGGCGCTCCGCTATGTGAAAGAAACGCTCGAAATTGAAATGAACGCCGCCACCGACAATCCGCTCATCTTTGCGAACGGGGACGTTCTTTCCGGCGGCAACTTTCACGGCCAGCCGGTAGCGATCGCCATGGATTTGTTGAAAATCGCGGTGGCGGAGCTGGCCAACATGAGCGAGCGCCGCATCGAGCGGCTCGTAAATCCGCATTTGAACGAAGGCTTGCCGCCGTTTTTAAGCCCGCAGCCCGGTTTGCAGTCGGGGGCGATGATTATGCAATACGTCGCGGCGTCGCTCGTATCGGAAAACAAGACGCTCGCTCATCCCGCCAGCGTCGATTCCATTCCGTCATCGGCCAACCAAGAAGATCATGTCAGCATGGGGACGACCGCCGCCCGCCATGCGTACATGATCGTGCAAAACGCAAGAAAGGTGCTGGCGATTGAGCTCATTTGCGCGTTGCAAGCTGTCGAAGCGCGCGGCGTCGAGCGACTGGCTGTGTCAACGAGGCAGTTTTACCACGAGGCGCGCCGCATCGTTCCTTCCATTGTGGCGGACCGCGTGTTTTCCCACGATATTGAGGCCATGGATGCTTGGCTGAAGCGGCGGGCGGTCAGCAGCTGTTCAAACAGTGGAGCGAGCGTTTAAAAAAATCAAAGACAACATGCAACGATGGCCGGACGGACAATACGACATTTCCATCATCGGTTTAAAAAAATCATAGACAACATGCAACACCCGGTTAAGCGCATATATTAGAAGATATCGCCACCCATTTTTCACATCAAGCCATAACGGAGGCGGTGCAAATGTTTTCCCATACAGTGCAACCGGGAGATTCGCTGTTTTCCATCGGCCGTCGATACGATTATTCGGTGGAAGATCTTCGCATTGTCAACGGGTTGACAGCGTCAAACATCGTCCCCGGCCAAGCGTTGCTCATCCCGCTCTACACGTACACGGTGCAGCCAGGGGATACACTGACTGCCATTGCTCGGCGGGCGTTCGTCACACTTGAACAATTGCAGGCAGCTAATCCCCATCTTCAGCCGAATGCCCTGCGCCCTGGGATGAAAATCACGATTCCCAATATTTCATGGTATCAGGCGACAACGTTAGGCTACTATGTCGTTCGCGAACCGAGCGCCGACCGGACGATGATTCGTAATTTTGCCCCGTATTCGTCGTATATCACCCTTTTCGAATATCACTTTGCCCCGAACGGCGATGTGGTGAATGAACTGGATGATGTGGCTGCTGTTAGGGAAGCATGGCGAAATCGGGTGACGCCGCTTGTTGCCATTACAAATTTAACAACACAAGGATTCAGCCCGATACTTGCGAGCCGAGTATTGAACAACCCAGAGGCTAGGACGAATCTCATTGAAAACATTTTTTATTTAGTATCGCGAAAGGGATATGGCGGGGTCAACATTGATTTTGAGCAAATCCGTGGCGAGGACCGCGATTTATTCACCGGTTTTCTGCGCCAGCTGCGCGATCGGCTCAAGCCGGCCGGATACGTCGTGACGATTGCGGTTCCGGCGAAAACGAGCGAAAATATTCCATGGCTGCAAGGATACGACTATGGAGGAATTGGTGCTGTTGTCGATTATATGTTCATCATGGCTTACGATTGGCACCATTTGGCCAGTGAACCTGGCCCTGTGGCGCCGATCGGCGGGGTGAGGGCGGCGTTGCAGTTTGCCGTTGAACGCGTACCGCGGCAAAAAATCTTGTTAGGACTTCCTCTTTACGGATATGACTGGGTCATCCCTTATCGACTTGGAACAATCGCTAAGGCACGTTCCAATCAAGAAGCGATTCATACGGCTATGCGCTATCAATCCTTTGTTCAGTATTCATTGGCGGATGAATCCCCGTTTTTCCAGTATACTGATGAACTCGGGAACGTTCACGAAGTATGGTTTGAAGATATCCGAAGCATGGGACAGAAAATGAAGTTAGCTTGGCAATTTCAACTTGCCGGCGTTGGAGCATGGCAGCTTACGCTTCGATTTGCTCCAGGATCGTGGTTGCTGCGCAAGTTTTTTACGATCCGAAAAGTTTGATGTGACGGCTTAGCACCGCTAAAACAGCCAAAGTGCTAGAAAGGTCGGCGGCTTAGCGATGCATAGCCGTCTTTCTTTGTGCTTTTCTCGACAAACAGCTGATCGTTAGAGCCGCTGCCGTTTTTGTATCGACTCATCCTTTCCTAGTTGTGCGAAGTTAGCGAACTGAAAAAACCTTGTGCAAAGTCTTGTCCTCTCGCGGCGTATTGTACAGTTGTCCCTTTCCTTGATTTGCGGTAAGATGAGAAAGAGGGAAAAAGGGGAAAGGGTGGCTTCTGTTGACGATTTCGGCCGCGGCGTTGTTGGCCTTATGGAAAATTATTGCGATTGATATCATTTTGTCCGGGGATAATGCGGTCGTCATTGCGATGGCGACGCGGCGGCTGCCGAAAGACCAGCAAAACAAGGCGATTTTTTGGGGGACGGCTGGGGCGGTGTTGCTCCGCCTCTTGTTTGCGGCCATCATCGTCTTTTTGCTGAACATTCCGTTCGTTCACTTCGTTGGCGGATTGCTGCTCGTATGGATCGCCTATAAAGTGCTTGTTGAACGGGAAGAGGAAGCGAACGTACAATCATCAGACCGGTTGCTGAAGGCGATTATGACGATTATCATCGCCGATGCGGTGATGAGCTTGGACAACGTTGTTGCTGTGGCTGGGGCGGCCGAAGGGCATCTTGGCATGCTGGCGCTCGGGGTAGCCATCAGCATCCCGATTATGATTTTCGGCTCCAAAGCGATCGTCCGGGTGATGGAACAACACCGATGGGTCGCGTACGTTGGGTCGGGCATTTTAGCGTGGACGGCCGGGAAGATGATCGTTGGCGACGAAGGGGTGCTCCGCTTGCTTCATCTTTCGCACGGTCCGTTCGTCTATGCCGTCGCGGCCGGTGTGACGATTTTTGTTTTGGCTGCCGGCTACATCGCGAATAAAAAAGCAGCGCGTGAAGAAGGGACGTTGATTTGAGCGGCTGGAGGTGGTGTGCGTCCATGAACATCCAACGCATTCTCGTGACGGGAAGGCTTTATGCCGAGCTTGCCTCTCTTCTTCCGGACAAGCGGCCCGATAAAGCGTTTCGCTTTGTCGCTGAAGACGAATTGCAGGAGGCGGATTTTGCTTGGGCGGACGCGTACATCGGCTTTCGGCCGGCCGGGCCGTTTTCGCTTGCCCATTTGCGCTGGGTGCATTCGCTCGGCGCGGGGGTCGACGCGTTTTTGTGGAAGCGGGAATGGAAGCCGGACGTGCTGCTGACGCGGACGATCGGGTCATTTGGCGAGCAGATCGCCGAATATTGCCTCAGCTACTTGCTGCGCGACGCCCAATGCCATGACGTGTATGCTTGGTATCAAGAACAGCGGCAGTGGAAGCCGGTCGCCCCGAAGCGACTTAGCGAACAGCGGATGGTCATTTACGGGACGGGCGAGATCGGCCGACGCATTGCCGAAACGCTTCGTCTGTTTGGGGTT
>NZ_LQYX01000046.1:0-6294 GCF_001587475.1 Geobacillus sp. B4113_201601 | reverse complement strand
GCCGGCGTCTCGCGAAGCGGCCGAGACACGCCGTCGTTTTCGGCTGTTTACCGCCATGAAGAGGCGGGGGAAGCGCTTGCTCGCGCCGATTGGGTGATCGCCGCGCTTCCGCTGACAGAGGAAACGCATCATCTCTTTGATAAGACGTTTTTTTCCTGCCTGCACAATGCGGGCTTTATCAATGTCGGCCGCGGCGCCACGGTCGAGGAGGCGGCGCTTGTCGGGGCGCTGGAAAACCGAAACGTGCGCCTCGCCGTGCTCGATGTGTTTGAAGAAGAACCGCTGCCGCTGCACTCGCCGCTATGGGGTCATCCGCATGTCATCATCACTCCGCATATCGCGGCGCTCACCGCGGCCGAGGACGCCGCCCGCTCTATATTGGACACGCTCCGCCGCATCGAAACGGGCGAACCGCTTGCCAATGCGGTCGATGTGAGCCGGCAATATTGAACGGTATCCTACCTATTTCACAAAGGCTTTTTGAGCCACTTTTTGACCGGCACCACGAGCGACGGCCGCCTTTTTGGTCATCGCTCGTCCCTCTTTGGGACATTTGTTTTCATCCATGTCCAAACCTTTCACAATCCTTGGCTGATTAGGGCAGTGGGCGGTCCAATGCGTCCCACGTATAGTTGGCTGCGATGGGTCTTTGTCTCATAAAACAAGCCAATCGCTTGGCCGACGTTGGCGAAAGGGGAGCGGTGAAAAAATTTGTCCAATCGTGGAAAATACCGTTGATTTGGTAGATTCAGTTTTGTTATGATAAAAATAGGTTTATCACCACAACGTGTACTTGACAATTGAGACTTCTTTTCGTGTCAATATGTATGAAAATTGTTCATTTTCTGTTTTTTCTTTACAGGAGGAAGTATAGCATGTTTTTTGAAACAGTCAAGCACAACTTTTGGTGAAGAGCAATAGTGAAAGACCCCATGGGTTGGAAAGCGGAAAGACGAGAGCAAGGACGAGTGTCTAGCGTTGGCAATGTCCGCCTTTGCCAGTTCGAGTGTTTCCTTCTTCGCAATCTGTTCAAGACCGGTGATCCACGGGGAACTACCGCTGTCCAACATTACTTCTCAAATTGAAAAACTTCGCAACGATGTCATTTCATTTCTTGGGGCTTCTCATCAATCGAGCAAATCTGCGGTTTTTATCAGCCTTCTAAAAGGCCGTTCTAGGGCATGCAAGTTTCCCTGTATCGTGTTTTTATGGCATCAGCCCTTCTTTTCACATGTATTCATCTTCGAAGGAACATTCCTGTTTTCTAATCTCTTTCTTTCGAAAGGGAGTTCACGACTGTATATTGCGTTGGAGTTCAATGTTCCCGTAATCATAATCAATTTTGATAATCTGCTAAAAACGCGACTCGTTTCCACATCGCTTTGTGACTCCGCAACGACTACGGAATTCAACTTTCTGAACTAAGAATCCAGCCGGTTTACCTCACTAGCTAACTATACTACTGTCATTAAAAAGGGAGGTGATCCACGAGATTAAAATGGCTTCGCGTTGTGTTTCTCAACTGCATTGGTGTTGATATGATTGATGGAAAAAGGGAATAGCAAAGGAGAGTGAATGTTATGTTTCGCCCATTACAGTGGAAGCGATTGATCGCCTCGCTGATTGTCTTTGTCGCAGGACTAGCGAGCCTTTTTGTCTCAGGGGGGAGCACGGCTACAGCGTTCAGCTTAGTAGCAAGCCCTGCAAGTGACCGTGATCTTGTCGCTATACAGCAGACCATTGTTCAAGCTTTAGAGGCACGATGGCGTCTAATGATCGATCCACAGGTGAACATAAAATCGTTTTATGATCCGGACACTTCCGAACAAGAGGAAAGCCGCGAGCGTGCCTATGTGAGAAGACATTACTTGGAACCGGCTGCTCGTGCTGGGTTTCGATATACGAGTGTAAAGGTTCATCCTGTCTTCGAAAATGTTGAGATTAGCGGCAAAACAGCCAAGGTTCAGGTCTTCGTTTCAGTTGAGTACGAATCTATGTTTCCGGGATCAAATGAAGTCGTGATTACCAAGGAAGCGAACATTCCTTATTTCGCTACCTTGGCCAAACGGGATGGTCATTGGCTGATTGTCAAGGTGAGCGGTCAAGATACGTATTCGAAAAGATGATACGTATCACCGTCATTGGGATTTGGGAGCGAAGACGACACGGTTCCTCCATGTGACGGATTACTATTGGGTGAACTAACCTAAAAGGCGGTTTTCCTAGCGTCTACAGGTTTTCCAGTATCATTTCTCAAATAAAGAAACCTTGCAACCCCAATTATTCTTTTCACACCGTCGTTCATGGACTAGGGGAAACCGCTGTTATACAATCACCTGCTGCGAAGTGTGATGCTAGACTTCCATGACGAAAAAAATTTGTCACCATCGAAAGAATGAAAATACCTTTCCACATGTTCGAATTTGGGGAGTTTCATGATAGATCGTCCAGCAAAAATTCCGCGTGCTATGGACGTATTCCAACGCTGAGAGTTTTAAGTCTGTGGGAGCGGAGGAAGATGAAGTGCGCGTAGGCATCCCGTTGATGTTCATTTTTATGATGATTCTTTGCTCAGGATGTCGGCAACAACAGACTGTCCCTGGGTATGAAGATATTCCTTTGCATCCAAAAGCGAGCCAAATTCAATCGGTAGACGATAGGGTCGAGTTTGTCGTTTTGTCTTTGTCTGCCGATGAAATTGCTGACTATTATGCTCATGAGCTTGAGAAACGACAATGGATTCAAGTCCAAAAAGCTCCATATGATTCGTAAAATCGGGCGTAAAGAATCCCGTTGGATGAAGGATGTCAACCACAAAATCAGCCATCAAATCGTCAACTTTGCGCTCGCCAACGGTGTTGGCGTGATTCGGATGGAAGATTTGACGGGCATTCGGAAACGGGCAGCATCGCCCAAAGAAGCGGGGCGAAGCCTTCATTCATGGGAGTTTCATCAACTGCAAATGATGATTGCCTATAAAGCCGAAATGGCGGGCATTCGCGTTGAGTGGGTGAATCCAACCTACACAAGCCAAACGTGTAAATGTGGTTATCGAGAGAAAGCGAACCGAAACGGCATCCGCTTCCGATGCCAAAAGTGCGGATACACCCTCCACGCCGACTTAAATGGCGCCATCAACATCGCCAAAGCGATTTCGGGCTTCGCCGCCTAACCTAGCACACTGGTCACAGATGCGCCGCCCATTGGGGTACATCTTAACCCGATGGGACGGGGTGATGGCACACCCCTGAACTTGGGCGTTGTCCGAACCAGAAATGGATGAGGACGCGAACGACCCAAGAATCCCACGCCTTTAGGCGTTTGGAGTGTCAATTTTATGAAACTTAGATTTTCTGAAAAAAGTGGAATATTCATGAAGGTTCTCTTGTTAGTTATTTCATGGTTTATTATTTTATTCAGCTTGATGATTCAAAATTCTGATGCGTTCATTTATTGGTTTAATCCAAGCGTAGTATCAATTAGTGATGAAAGGTATTTTTATACTTTAGTTCCTACCTTTCTCAATATCCTACTTTTATTTTTCCAAATTAAGTTTTTGGGGGTTAGAGAGAGAAAAACAACTATCCACAAAATCTTGTTTGTTACGCTTATCATTAATAGTATATTGTTTCTATATTATGTTATTTACCAATTTTTCTGGCTCTTCACCAAAAGTTGTACTTGATTTTTTCATCCCACATCTTACTTATGCATCCACGAAAGAACGGGAAACCAATCATTTTTTGCCTACACCTGTTCAGAGAAGTGCACCGTCTGTCAAGTACACGTTGTGGTGATGAACCATTTTTCTGGTAAATCGAAAATTATTGGCGCGTTAACACAACATGTACATGGTAAGCGAGGTGTTTTCTTAATCCGTCAATCATGTATGATTTGCTGATTTTTTTCTATGGGTGCAAGTAAGACATGATCTGAGATAGTCAAGTACAACTTTTGGTGAATAGCCGGAAAATTACTAAGGATATCTATGATGAACTTGGCGCTCCCAACGAGTCTGCCATTAATGACCTAAACTATAATAAGAATTTTTATGATATGTTCAAGAAGAACAAAATTCCTGTAAAAGAAAAAGCTAAACTCTCAAAAAAGCTACAAGACTCAATATCTCAATATTCTGTAGATGAAACGCAAAATAGAACAAGTTTAGCGTCGACTCAAATGTTTTATTCGACAGCTATCGAATCGACATCTCTCGACAAAGCTGTTGAGTATGCTAGAAAATGGGCCTTATCCTACAATCCGGAATATAAAAAGTATGATAATGATTGTACAAATTTTGTTTCACAGATCTTATACGCTGCTGGATTCAAAACAGATTCTACATGGAAACCTTATACGAACGCTTGGATACAAGTAGAGGCATTTCATGATTATCTTGTTGACGTTATGAGTATAGTTCAGGAGATGAGGCTGGCAATGCGGCTAATAATGCAACAGTTGGTGATGTAATACAGTTCTATAATATCACAAAACTTCGATATTCTCACACCGTATATGCAACTAAGAGGGTATGGAGATCAGAGCGAGGAACTTATGACATTCTTTATTGTGGACATTCAAGTGCAAGACTTGATTATAGTTTAATTGATGCATTTGAGTCAAGCAGTTATTATACAAGATTAAGAGTGATTAAGATTTATTATGGACCACTTATTGCATAAGACAGGGTAGCGTCAAAAGTTTGATGAAAACTCCACACATGCCATCCCATGGAGCATCGTGAGGCATCCTAGGAGCCGGATTCGCCCTTGACCAACACCCGCCAAAGGTGAGAAAGCGTCGTCAAGGGCGACGGGGACAAAAAAGAGGGCATAGGAAAGCCGCCCTTGCCCTTGCCGCATTTTCCCCTTGGCGGTGTTCGGTTGGTCAAGGGTTCGCTTCGCCGAATCCGGCAGGAGTTCTGTTCAACGGGCTCCAGCGAACAAAAAAGTCAGGGCGCCTCTTGTTGGAGAAATGCTTGTGCCATGGCGATCCGTTTCGTCCACCGGGTTGGCACAGGCGGAAGATCCGCCAGTTCCGGGATGACGACCGGCACCCGGCCTTCGAGCGCGCTGTGTGGGCGCAGGAAGTTGAAATACGCCACAAACAGTGTGACAAAAAAGGACACCGAGCCTTCTTCCGCCCCAAATCCGTGAGTCGATCAGCAGCTGCCTTGAAACGTCCGATTGAATCGCTCAATGTGGTTTTGAGTGGACGGAACTCCTCGGACACCGGATCCTCGTTGGTCAGCCGATCACTTGGCGGACATCGAACAGGATCCCGTGCTGGGCAAAGAAGTGCTGCACCAGCAGGTAAAGGGGATTGTCGTCGACGACAAACGACAAGTCGTCTAGGATGGCCGGCAGCTATTGGACCGCGTTTGCCTCATTAAAAGCCGGCGAACCGCTTGCCAATGCGGTTGATGTGAGCCGGCAATATTGAACGAAAAAACGGTGCCCGACGAACAAAGAGGCACCGTTTCGCGTTGCTTACCGGTCGGTGACAATGATATACGCCGCTTTCATTGGCCCGTGGACGCCGACGACCAAGTTCATTTCAATGTCGGCGGAGTTGCTCGGGCCGGTGATGAAGTTGATGCATGACGGAACGAGGGCGCCTTGTTCAATTTGCTCGTGAATGAGCGCCGCCGCTTGCGTCATGCGCGGCACGATGGTGCTTTTCGGAACGATGGCGATATACGTCTTCGGCAGAAAGTGAATGGCCCGCCCTTGCCCGTTGCGGGAAAACAGCACGACCGTTCCCGATTCGGCGAGGGTGATGTCGCTAAAGGCGATGCCGACGTTCGCCTGTTCGGCGGCGTCAATGTTTTGGCGGCCGAGCGCCGGATTCCACACGTGAACGTCCGTTTGTTCCGCCGGCCATTCCTCCTGAAGCAAGGAGGACAGGCCATACTCGGCAAAGCGCGGATCGTTTGGCATGATGACCGGTCCGCCGCCGTAGGCCGACACTTGTCGCTTCAGCACGCCCGCCAGTTCGGCGCTTGTTGTCTCGATGTAGTCCGTATGAATGAGTGTGCACTGTTGGCGAAGCGCCTCCAGCAAGTCATCTTGACTATAGCCGGCAAACACCGTCCATTGCGGCGCATCATCCCATTGCGGCCGGGAGACGCCGGACAGGCGGGGGCTTCTTCCGAGACGCTCGGCGATCGTTTGTAAAAATGCGTCACGGTTTTGAATCGTACCACGCGTCATGATGGATTCCCTCCCTCTAGAAATGTTGATTTATCAAGGCTTTTCGGCCCCTCAGGGGTGTCCAAAAAATATTTTTCGACAA
>NZ_LQYX01000045.1:0-10770 GCF_001587475.1 Geobacillus sp. B4113_201601 | reverse complement strand
TGAACCTCCTTGTGTGAATGGGTTTGAGCACATCTATTTTACTCAAGGAGTTGGGTTCATGTCTCCTTTTTTGTTTGGTTGTCAATTTGTGTTAGCAAATTTGCTCATCTACAGTTAACTAGAAAAACCTCGTTGCATTGGTCCCGATTTTCATGCGTTCCCCCATTGTTGAAGGGAATCAAGCGGTTTTTCACCAGCCTTCTAGGAGGCTGGTGATTTAATCCTAGATCCCTCTTTGCCATCTCATTTCTCAACTAGAAAAACCTTGTTGCATCGATCCTGTTTTTCGAGCGTTCCCGATTGATGAGGGGAACTGGCGGTTTTTCACCGTCCTCCTAGAAAGGACCGCGAATGCTTGCCGGTCGGCGTTCGCGCGGCTTGAAGTCGGGGGAAATAAGCAAAGGGGCCTGCAGGTAAGGCCCCTTTCTCGTTATACATGGAAGAACGAAGAAACTTGTTCCGCAGGCAAGCGAGTGCCGACAAAGAAAGAGCCAAACTCAGCAAAACGGGCGCTGACTTCGTCAAAGCGCATCTCATAAACGAGCTTTTTGAACTGGAGCGCATCATCGGAAAACAAGGTGACGCCCCACTCAAAATCATCCAAACCGACGGAGCCGGTGATGATTTGCGTTACTTTGCCAGCGTACTTTCGCCCTGTCATGCCGTGGGCGCGCATCAGTTCGCGCCGCTGTTCCATGGACAACATATACCAGTTGTCCTCGCCTTGGCGCCGCTTGTCCATCGGGTAGAAACAAATGTAGTTCGTTTTCGGCAATATCGGGTACAGGCGACGGCGCACTTCCGGAATTTGATACGGATCTTCGCTGCCGGATGCCAAATAATTGCTCAGTTCCACAACCGAGACGTAGGAATACGCCGGCAGCCAATATTCGGCCAGTTTCGTCTTGTTGAGCGCCGTTTCCACCTCATGAAGCTCATCAAGCGTCGGGCGCAAAATCATGAACAGAATGTCCGCTTTTTGCCCGACGATCGTGTAGATGGCATGGCTTCCTTGCTTCTCGTTTTCGGTCGTCTCCCATTGGTCGACGAGCGCCAAAAACTCAGCGATCGCCGCTTCGCGCTCCTCGCTCGGCAGCGTTTTCCACGCGCTCCAGTCGATTGTGCGGAAATCATGCAAACAATACCAGCCGTCCAACGTTTGGGCCGCTTCGCTCATCATCGGTCACTCCTTATCATCGAGTATGTCCATCACTACTATACCATAGTCTGGCCAAAAACGCGGCGCATGGCGCATGAAAGCAAATGTACGGAATTGTTCCAAAAGATGAATTATTGGTTGGAAGGGCTTTCCTTCGTTGCGTTTCCGCTGAAAAGAGGTATGCTTATAAGTAGAAGGACAGGATGGCGTGATGACCGTCGCTCTAGGAGGCTGGTGAAAAAACCGCTATCACACACCAATCATCGCATTTTCATTCAGAAAAGAAGGCTGTTTCTACAAGGTTTCTCTAATTGAGAAATGGGTGGAAGCAGTAGTATTTTGCACTAAATCACCGGCCTTCTAGGAGACCGGAGGAAGGGAGCGGTCGGGCGGCCGCACGCCAACCGCGAACATGAAGGAGGCGTAACTGGTGGCGAATGATTTGTTTGCGGCGTTACAAGCAAAGGTGGCTGGAACGGGACGGAAAATCGTGTTTCCAGAGGGCATGGATGACCGCATCTTGGCGGCGGCCAGCCGTTTGGCGACAGAGCAAGTGCTTCAGCCGATCGTTCTTGGCGACGAACAAGCGGTTCGGGTGAAGGCAGCGGCGCTTGGCTTGTCACTGGAAGGTCTACAGATTGTCAATCCGCGCCGTTATGCTAGGTTTGATGAATTGGTTGCGGCCTTTGTCGAACGGCGTCAAGGAAAAGTGACCGAGGAAGCGGCGCGCGAACTGCTGCTTGATGAAAACTATTTCGGTACGATGCTCGTTTACACGGGAGCCGCTGACGGTTTGGTGAGTGGGGCGGCCCACTCAACGGCCGACACCGTCCGACCGGCGTTGCAAATCATTAAGACGAAACCGGGCATCCGCAAAACATCGGGCGTGTTCATCATGGTGCGCGGGGAGGAGAAGTATGTGTTCGCCGATTGCGCCATCAACATTGCCCCCGACAGCCGGGATTTGGCGGAAATCGCGGTCGAGAGCGCTCAGACGGCGAAAATGTTCGGCCTTGAGCCGCGGGTGGCGATGCTTAGCTTTTCCACGAAAGGATCGGCTTCCTCGCCAGAGACGGAAAAAGTCGCGGAGGCGGTGCGGCTGGCGCGTGAGATGGCGCCGGGGCTCGTCATTGACGGCGAGTTCCAGTTTGACGCCGCTTTTGTCCCGGAAGTGGCGAAAAAGAAAGCCCCCGATTCCCCGATTCAAGGCGATGCGAATGTGTTCATCTTCCCGAGCCTTGAGGCGGGCAACATCGGCTACAAGATCGCCCAGCGCCTTGGCGGCTTTGAAGCGGTCGGACCGATTTTGCAAGGGTTGAACAAACCGGTTAACGACCTTTCACGCGGCTGCAGTGCGGAAGATGCGTATAAGCTTGCCCTCATTACCGCCGCTCAGTCGCTTGGAGAGTGAGGGGAAAAAGAAAAGGCCATCGTGCGGCTCGAGTACGCCGGTGAAGGGAAAAACGGATTCGCTCAAAAGGTCACCGAGACCGACCGAATGACGGCAGGAAAGGGTTGAAAAGCTCGCCATTTCTTGATGCGAAGAGAAGATATTTTTGGATATAGTGACAGAAGAGGGTGCCCTGCGTGTTCGGGACACCCTCTTTCATACTGACCGGGATGAACGCTTTTCTCAGCGCGGCCGCAGGTGGGGGAAACGTTGGTGTCTTCCATTGCTGATGCATTAGTAACGATTGGGCGAAGCGCAACTCGTGTAAAGGCCGGCTGTTGTTCGGCGATCCGGTTGCGCAACATCTCCATCGATTGTGCTATAATGGGGGCGGAATGATCAACGTAAGGAGCTAACCGTGATGAGCCATGAATTGTTGCGGCAGCCGAAGTGGCGAGTGATCGACCAGTCTCATTTCGGCCCGCTGTTTGATGCGAAACAGTCGTTTGCGACGGACGACGCGCTATGCACCGCGGTCGGGTCCGGGCGGTCGGATCCGGTCGTGCGCACTTGGGTGCACGAGCATACCGTCGTTTTAGGGGCGGCGGATACGAAGCTTCCCCACATCGCCGAGGCGGTGTCGTTTTTGCGCCGACAAGGTTACCGCGTCGTCGTCCGCAACTCCGGCGGCCTCGCTGTCGTGTTGGATAGCGGGGTGCTGAACATTTCTCTTGTTTTCCCGGAAACAGGCCGTTCCATTGCCGTTGAGCAAGGGTATGAAGCCATGTGTGCGCTCATGGCTGCCATGCTCGCCCCATACGGCGTCACCATCGAAGCGGGGGAGGTCGTCGGTTCGTATTGCCCGGGCCGCTATGACTTGAGCATCGGCGGCCAAAAGTTCGCTGGCATTTCCCAACGGCGCGTGCGCGGCGGTGTTGCTGTGCAGATCTATCTTTGCGTTACGGGAAGCGGCTCGGCGCGCGCTGAGCTGATTCGCCGCTTTTATGAGCTCGGGCGGCAAGGAAAACAAACGACTTTCGCCTATCCCCTTGTCGACCCGGCAGTCATGGCCTCGCTGTCCGAACTTACCGGCCGCCCGTTGTCCGTCGCTGAGCTGTTGGTTGCCCTCTGGCGCACGCTGCAATCGTTTGGCGGTCAGCTGTATTCCTCTGCTCTTGAGGGAGAAGAATGGGAGTGGTACGAATATTATTGGGCCCGCATGGTGGAACGGAATGCCGTCGTGTCTTTCGAAAAACCGAGCGGAACGGGAGACGTGGCCGCCGACGTTTAGAAGGCTGGTGAAAAACCGCTGATTCCCTTCATCAATGGGAGAATGATTGAAACGCAGGCCCGATACAACAAGGGTTTTTCTAATGGAGAAATGACATGGTAAAGCCGTATACGCCATTAAATCACCAGCCTCTTAGGGGCGGCAGGAGAAGAGTGGGACTGGCCGACAAACATAGGATGCCGCAAACAGTGCGGCATCCTGTTTCATTACTCGGCGATTTTTTCTAAGTTTCCGTTCGGGTCCATGCGGAACGTCAGTCCCCGCTCTTCTTCCTCTTTTAACACCATTTTGCGCGCCCGATTGATAATGTTGACCAACGTCTCGAAATCTTCCTGAACGGTGGACGAGTTTGCTTGCAACTGTGCCACTTTTTCTTCCAGTTCTTGATTCGTTTTCTTCAATTCTTCGATTTCGCGGCGCAGCCGCTCATTTTCTTTAACGAGCGCCTCCCGCTTCCGCTCATGGGACTGAAACGTTTTTAGGAAGGCGATCACTTGGTCGAGCGTCACTTGTTGCGAAGCGGCAGGCGGGATGACGGCCGGCAGCTGTATCACCTCGCCGAGCTCCTCAAGCGATGGCATTGGTGGTTCATAGAGGCGCCGTTTTTTTGCGCCCCCTTGTTTGGCGAGCAGCCGCATAAGTTCTTTGCGCTGCTGTTTTGCCAGCTGCAGCGCTTCCTCATAGCGATGGCGGACGACCGCATTCCAGCGGAAGCCGCACGCCGCCGCTGTCCGATTTAGCTTGTCGCCGACTTCTTCAAACGCGTTGAGCTGGGTGCTCCCCTCGCGCACATGGCGAAGCACCGTTTCAGCCAACAATAAATCGTCTTCCTCTGTCCAAGCATCTTGCCGTTGTTTCATTGTTCCCCACTCCTTTTTCGATACTAGTAAAAAGGATAGGCAACAGCGTCACTATTTATACATTTCCAGTTTACAGGATTGACAAGTTATGAGAATAAAAGCGGTAAACTTGCAATTTTCCTGCAAAAGGGGTAGAATACACAAGGCAAACGCCACAGAAAGGAATGACGAATGATGGCGAATGAGTTCCGCGTTTGCGACGACTGCAAGGCGCCGAATTTGAAGACGCTGCTGCCGCGCTTGAAAAAGCTGGACCCGGACGCGGTCATTAAAATCGGTTGCCAGTCGTATTGCGGTCCAGGGCGAAAAAAAACGTTCGCCTTCGTCAACAACCGCCCGGTGGCGGCGCTGACCGAGGACGAATTGATCGATAAAATTGCCGAACGGCTGAAAAACCGTTGACTCAATCACCTTCTTTGCCGAAAGAAGGTGATTTTTATGTTTTTCGGCTCTTCACCAAAAGTTGTACTTGATTTTTTCACCACACATCTTAGCTTATGCACCCACGAAAGAACAGGAAACCAATCAGCCTATACTTGTTCAGAGAAGTGCACCGTCTGTCAAGTACACGTTGTGGTGATGAACGTGTTTTTCGTCAATACTGGAGAAAGACGGAGAAAAAAGTCAACTATTTCTTTACGGCTCGAAACGGCGTATAATAAATGTATGTTCGAGACGGAAGAGGAGGATGCGATGTATTTCGGCGGGCAGCTTGACGAAGAAAAAGTGTTTAAAGATCCGGTGCACCGATACATACATGTTCGCGACAAAATGATTTGGGATTTGATCGGCACAAAGGAATTTCAGCGCCTCCGCCGCATCAAGCAGCTCGGCACCACGTATTTGACGTTTCACGGCGCCGAGCACAGCCGATTCAACCATTCGCTCGGCGTGTACGAAATCATTCGCCGCATCATTGACGATGTGTTCGTCGGCCGCGACCATTGGGACCATAGCGAGCGACTTCTTTGCCTATGTGCGGCGCTTTTGCACGATTTAGGGCACGGTCCGTTTTCCCATTCGTTTGAGAAGGTGTTTCGCCTTGATCACGAAGATTTTACACGGGCTATCATTTTAGGCGATACGGAAGTGAACGCCGCACTTCGCCAAGTGGATGACGATTTTCCGCGAAGGGTCGCTGAAGTGATTGCCAAAACGTATCCGAACAAACTTGTCGTCAGCCTCATTTCGAGCCAAATTGATGCTGACCGGATGGATTACTTGTTGCGCGATGCTTACTACACCGGCGTCAGCTACGGCTATTTTGACATGGAGCGCATTTTGCGCGTCATGCGCCCGCGCGAAGACCAAGTCGTCATTAAGCGGAGCGGCATGCATGCGGTTGAAGATTACATCATGAGCCGCTACCAAATGTACTGGCAAGTGTATTTCCACCCGGTCACACGCAGCGCGGAAGTCATTTTGACGAAAATTTTGCATCGGGCGAAAAAATTGTACGAAGACGGCTACTCGTTTCAAACGAAGCCGGTTCACTTTTTGTCGTTTTTCGCCGGGAACGTAGCGCTTGACGATTACTTGGCGCTCGATGAGTCGATCATTTTGTTTTATTTTCAACAATGGCAAGAAGAACAAGATCCGATTTTGCGCGATTTATGCCGCCGTTTTGTGCGCCGTCGCCTGTTCAAATATACCGAATTCCATCCGACGAACGATCAAATGGCGAAGTTGATCGAACTGACCGGTTTGTTTCGCAAAGCGGGGATTGACCCGGACTATTATTTGGTTGTCGATTCCTCGTCAGATTTGCCGTACGACTTCTATCGACCGGGAGAAGAAGGCGAACGCTTGCCGATTTATTTGCTGATGCCGAACGGGGAACTGCGCGAGCTGTCGCGCGAATCGGTGCTCGTTGACGCCATTTCCGGCAAGCGGCGCACCGACCATAAGCTGTATTTCCCGGCCGACTTCCTAGAAGACTTGTCGGCGAAGCGAACGGTGAAGAAAGCGATTCTCGAAATTTTAAAGGGTTAGGAGATGACGGAGGGTGCTTACGGAGCATGCGAAAGTGATGAAGGCGTTGGCGGCCGCCGGGGAAATTGTCGGCCGCAAAAAGCTGCAAAAAATGATTTACATCGCGAAAAAGCTCGACTTTCCGTTTTACGAGAAGTTCGACTTCCATTTTTACGGCCCGTATTCCGAAGAGCTCACATGCCGCATTGAAGAGCTGTGCGCGCTCGGCTTTTTGCAGGAGGAGAAAGAGAAAAAGAGCGGCTATGTGCAATATCGCTATACGCTGACCGAGGCGGGCGAACAGTTTTTGCGCCATTACGACTGGGACATGCCGGGTCTTGACGAATGCATGCAGACGATGAACGGACAAAACGCGCGTTTCTTGGAACTGGTTTCCACAGTGCTCTATTTTGAACATTTGTCGAAAGAGGAAGTAAAAGAGAAAATCGCCGTCGTCAAAAGCAAGCAGCGCTATACGGCGGAAGAAATCGAAGAGGCGTATGCGTATATTGAAGCGCTGCGCAGCCGATGCAATCCAAAAGCCCGCGTATAAGCGGGCTTTTTAGTCATTGAAAACCGATCAGCGGGTTGATTCCATCAGTGCGGCAAAAACGCCAGCTGCAAAAAGAACAGCACCGCCAGCACGTACAGGAGCGGATGCACATCGCGCCAGCGGCCGCGAGCGATTTTTAAGAGCGGGTACGAGACGAAGCCGAGCGCGATGCCGGTCGCGATGCTCGAGGTGAGCGGCATGCTTAAGAGAATGAGAAAGGCCGGAAACGCCTCGTCGAGCTGATGCCACGAAATATGGGCAATATGGCTGATCATCAGGCTGCCGACGATGATGAGCGCCGGGGCGGTGATGGCCGATAACCCGGCGACCGCGCTGACCAGCGGGCTGAAAAAGGCGGCGATGACAAATAGGACAGCGACGGTGAGCGCCGTCCATCCGGTCCGCCCACCGGCAGCGACGCCAGTGGACGACTCGATGTACGCTGACGTTGGGCTTGTGCCAAGCATGGCCCCGACCGTAGTCGCGACCGAGTCAGCCAAGAGCGCTTCACGGGCGCGCGGCAGCGTGTTCCCTTTCATCAATCCCGCTTGCTGGGCGACGCCGATCATCGTGCCGGTCGTGTCAAACAGCGTCACAAGCAAAAAGGAGAAGACGACGGCGTACAAATGATGGCTGATCACATCCCCAACGGCCGCAAACGGATTGGCAACGATCACCCCGTCCGGCAGCGCCGGCAGCGACACGATGCCTTTGTCAAAGTGCAGTTGCCCGGTCGCATAGGCGATGATCCCGGTGATGACCATGCCGTAAAAGAGCGCTCCTTTGACGCCGCGCATCATAAGAACAAGCGTGACGGCGAGGCCGACAAGCGTCAACACGGCCGATGGGGCATGCAAGTCGCCAAGCGCCACCAAATTTTGCGGGTGAGCTTTGATGATCCCGGTCAGCCGCAGGCCGATGAAGGCGATAAACAGCCCGATGCCGGCGGTGATGCCGTGTTTTAAGCTGTCGGGGATCACTTCAATCAGCTTGCTGCGGAGCGGGGTGAGCGACAGCAACAAAAACAGCACCCCGGCGACAAACACGGCGGAAAACGCCGTTCCGTACGAAATGTTGTCGTGCGAGCCAACCACTGAATAGGCGAAATAGGCGTTCAGTCCCATGCCAGGGGCGATGGCGATCGGATAGTTGGCGAAAACCGCCATCCACAACGTCCCGATGATCGTGGCGATGACGGTGGCTGTAAACGCCTGCTCAAACGGGACGCCGGCGTCCGATAAGATGACCGGGTTGACGACGATGATGTACACCATCGTGAGAAACGTGGTCAACCCGGCGAGCATTTCCGTCTTGCGGTCAGTCTGTTTTTCAGCGAAACGAATCATGGGCGACCTCCTAAAAACGAACAATGTTAGAAACCATTATAATAATATTCGTTTTTTATAAAAAATGCAACGGGGGCGTTTCAGGCGCCCCCATCGCTTCTTCACTCCGCGTCGCTCAGCCGTTTTCCGGCGACGGCGTAATGATCTTTCGTCATTTCTTCAATGAAAACGACAACGCTTTCTTTTTTCGCTCCCGTCGTTTCCACAACGGCGTCCGTCACTTTTTCAACAAGCGCTTTCTTTTGCTCGTCCGTGCGACCGGCGAGCATTTTGATCGTGACATACGGCATCATGGTTCCCCCATTTCCTTGTCGAGTGCTGTCGCGCTTATTATACCATGGAATGATGAAGTTCAGTCCACTTTTCGCGGCAAATCATGTATACTAAAAGTGGTGAATATAGGGGAAAGGGAGTTAATCAAGTGGAACATTTTTTTCCATATTCATTAAGTGAAATTCCGTACGTGCTCTTGACGCTGGCGTTAGCATTTTCCGTGCACGAGTTCGCCCATGCGTACGTCGCCTACAAATTCGGCGACCCGACCGCGAAAAACCAAGGGCGGTTGACGTTATCGCCGTTGGCCCATTTGGATTTGCTTGGCACCTTGCTTATTTTTCTCGCTGGATTTGGCTGGGCGCGGCCGGTGCCGGTCAACCGCTTCCATTTTAAAAACCCGCGCCTAGCCGGCATTCTCGTTTCGGTTGCCGGGCCGCTCAGCAATCTTGTGCTCGCCGGGCTTGGGTTTGTCATTTGGTATGCGATGGTTGATTTCGGCATCATGCGGGCGCTGCCGGATTGGTTTGCTGCGGGGTTTGACCAGTTTTTTCAAATTTTTATCGGCCTGAATGCGGTGTTGTTTTTGTTTAATTTGTTGCCATTTCCCCCGCTCGATGGGTATCGGATCATCGAAGATTTGGCTCCCGACGGTTTGCGGGCGAAGATGACGCAATGGGAGAGCTACGGGGCGTTGATTTTTCTAGTCCTTGTGCTGACGCCGCTTGACCGCTATACGATTGAGCCGGTGTTTCAGCTGGCGCTGCCGTTTGTGCTTGAGAGTCTGCAATCGGTTGTTGCTCGTTTGTTTATGTAAGGAAGGAGGAAACCGCGCATGGAGCAAAAAAAGAAAAAAACGATCGGCTTTAACATCATCAAAGACGATCCGACCGACGGGCACCGCGGTTTTGGCGCCGGGGCGTTGAGCTTAGAAAACGTCTCGCCGGTCATCATTGACGTTGAGGCGGGCGAAGCGTTCGTCGATATGGGGGCGATGCATGCGCGCAGCGCCGTCGAGCGCGGCATTAAGTTTTTGCCCGACCGTTCGGCTGTGCCAAACGGCAAGCCGTATTGGATCGTCTGGGTGACGATTGAACGCCGTGAGGACGGCCCGTATTACGCCGGGGTGACGGCGTGTGAAATGACCGTTGACCGCGAGGCGCGCCGCGGCTATAAGCTATTGCCGGAACATGTGAACCGTCTCGATAAATCGCTGAAGCGGCACATCATTGTCGATCATATGGATGCGAAATCCAAACGGGTGCTTGCCGACTTTTTGAAAGGCCACGACATCGACATGTGGAACCGTTCGAGCGATGAGCTGAAAAAAGGGCTTGAAGGCGAATTGTGACGGTTTTGTGAACATATTTGGGCAAGGGCTTGTTCTTGTCTGGAAAAAAGGATAAACTAAATCTACATGTATAACACAGGAAAACTAGGACAAGAAAATCCCCTGCGCATGCGCAGGGGATTTTCTTGAAAACTGTAGATGACATTTTTCATTTCTTGAAACTTCTCCAGCAGTTTTTCCTCGTTCCAAGGGCTTTTCGTGAAAAAATGGCTGAGCATGGTTCGATGGTTGGGATGAAAATTCCAGTGATGGACATCGGGCAATGTTCCCGAACATCCCTTGGTACAGGGCATCGATAAGATGAACGAGAGGCTTGATGACCGGCTTCAAGAAATCAAGCGCCACCCCCAGCGTCATGAAAAATGGATGGATTCCTTGATGATGTGCTCATCGATTCCTGAGACATGAACCTCCTTGTGGGTAGTTGGTTGTACATCGATTCTAACCAAGGAATCAGGTTCATGTCTCCTTTTTTTGTTTAGTTGTCAATTTATGTTAGCAAATTTGCTCATCTACAACCAAAATAAACTCCTGCCAACATCAAAACAAAGTTGTGCCAAAGGACCGGGAAAGGTG
>NZ_LQYX01000044.1:0-536 GCF_001587475.1 Geobacillus sp. B4113_201601 | reverse complement strand
GTAAATTCGCTAACATAAACTAAACAAAAAAGGAGACATGAACCCAGCCCCTTGAGTAAAATAGATGTGCTCAAACCCATTCACACAAGGAGGTTCATGTCTCATGAATAGATTAGCACACCATCAAGGAATCCACAAGTTTTTCATGACGTTGGGGTTGGCGCTTTATTTCTCGAAACCGGTCATCAAGCATCTCGTTCATCTTGTCGACGCCTTGACGACCAAGGGATGTTCGGGAACATTGACCGATGTCCATCACTGGAGTTTTCATCCGAATCATCGAACGACACTGAGCCACTTTTTCACGAAAAGCCCTTGGAACGAGGAAAAACTGCTTGAGAAGCTGCAAGAATGGATCCTTCGCCAGATCGAACGCCTGGCCAAACGGGAGAATCAACCCCTTTTTGTTTCGATGGATGATCCCATTTGCCAAAAAACGAAGCCTTCGTCACGGGCAACGCACGCCATTCAAGGGTGTGACTGGCATTTCTCTCACAGCGATCATCAATGGGTCTGGGGGCATTCGCTTGTTTGGC
>NZ_LQYX01000043.1:0-1997 GCF_001587475.1 Geobacillus sp. B4113_201601 | reverse complement strand
TTCCGTGAAAATGCCGAACTGACGCAGGATTTTCATCCCCGGGTGGAGGGCAAACCATTGCCCATGGATCTTTTCCTTGAAAATGGTTAAAACTATTTTTTACCGAATAAAAAAGCCAATTTGATACAATTGCTACATCTAATGGATGATAACCTTTAGGGCCCTTTCCGATGAACTCGCTGTAGTGTCTTTCTAAAGCCCTTGTAACATGGGGGATTGGGTTATGCTGCATAAATCTTTCGTAATAGCAATGATAACAGGCTCCTTGACCGTATTGGACAAACGGACCCACTGTTAAGTAAGGGTGATCAACAACAATGGGCAGAAAACATTTTTTATAATTATGATTGATATTGTCAATATATTTACATAGATCAACACACAAATGTTCCGATATTACAACATATAAGTCAGCATCATAACGGACAGGTAGTTTTTCAAAGTCATTGTCCTCGACTTTTATCCGATCCGTTTCCAATCGCTTACTTAGCAAGCCCCCAATCCGATTTGCAAATTCACCAATTTCAAATAATTGGATTTTCATTAAACGATCCCCCTTTTGGTTTTATGCAAACGGCTGCGGAAAAGGATTGATCTGTTCCTCCGTACGAACACCATATCCCATATCGATAGGTGCCTGATATAGTCTTTTAGTACCCAAGTAGCGCGCCCGATAAGTAAATGAAAGAGGTTGCAGCGTCGGAATAATCACTCTGACTGCATGAAATCCGCAATGCGCAGCCTCATCCGTGGTCAAATCTACTGCAATCACTTCATGTTTCTTTTCTTTCAATCTTTCAATTAAAAAATTTAAATCTTGTTTCGAATCATTCGTAGCGTAGTTAGGAAACTTCGAGAATGGATATCGGCCTTGAGAATATTTCAGGAAATCAAATTCTTTCATCATTGAACTTGATCCCATATATAAAGCACCCTCAAAAACGTCTCTGAACGTATCGATATCAGTGCCTTTAACTTCCTTATGCTGGAGAGCAATTCTTACAGATGCTGCCTCTCTCGTAATTTTAGTCAAAGCTACCAAAGGATCTAATTCAGTGGAGCACATAACGACCGTCGATAGCTTCGGATTATGTGGAGAAAATTGAACACTATAAATCGTCGGTATGCCCAGATCCGTAGTCGCATTATAATAGTAAGTTTCAAAGTAGGAATATTCTTTGTTTTTGGCTAAATAAGACTCTGCCCAATCTGGAAGGGAAATATCAATTTCAATTTTATCCAAAGGGAGCCTGTGCAGCCAGGTTAAAGAAATAGCATCTCTTTCAATAACCTCATTAATGGCGTTAATTAGTGCAGCTTCGTAGCTTGTATGAATCGCACAGCCGGTTGAAATAGGAATCCAAAACCTTTCTCCCTCGCTTTTGTATGGGATATACAAGTAAACCATAATAGCCGGAACCCATACCAATTTTTTGCTTGTTAATGAGATGCCTCGAACCCATCTTATTTTTTCTTTCTTATTAGGCTTTAGTATCGGACACATCGGATGTTTTAGCTCATTTTCCGAACAAACTGGTATTTGATCTAGATCGAGAGCGTCTTCTCCAAGTTCTTCCGCAGTGGCCCATATAAACTGTTCCTCATTAAATACACATGAACAATAGCGTTCCAACGTTTCAGCCAACGATTTGAATTTCGCCATATCATAGCTTATATCTCCGCCCGCGCCGGTAAGTTCCATTTGACTACCGTGGTTATTGTATCGTAAGTTTTCGATCTGACTAAGATCACCTAAGCTAGAACCGCAAATGTAATATTTCGGTTCGCCATGCGCAACAGGTAGTAATTGTGGATAAGTCATTAAACCACCAACAGGTTGGCACAAATCATAAATACTTTTGTTCATCTAAAAACCTCTCATCTAAAATTTTTTAGAATGCAGACAGTCGTCTTTACCTTCACTGTATCAAAATAAAAAAGAAAAAACATCCGTATTTTCCGCAATTTTGATTGCGGAAAATACCTATTTTTAGAGA
>NZ_LQYX01000042.1:0-5319 GCF_001587475.1 Geobacillus sp. B4113_201601 | reverse complement strand
GGCAAGCTTTTTTTCTTCCAACCGTTGAAACTCAAGGGAAAACCGTGAGTGTGGAGGATAAACTTTTGACAATACCCAATCATACGAGGGGAGAAGAATATGAAAAAACAGCTATTATGGTCATTTCCTTTTGTTCTGTTCTTTCTTTTTGCATGTATGGCGGAACCATCCGTAGCAGCAAAAAAGGAACTAACGAACCAAGAAATTATGAATAAAAGCCGAGCTAAATTTAATTTGTGGGACAAGGATGGCAAGCTTTATAAAGCCTATCTCTATTCAAGTAGTGAAAAGGTGAGCTATAAAACTCAAAATAAGAAAAAATACCGTGTATATACTGGAACCTATATGCTAGCTTTATTTGATCAAACTGGCAAGAAAAAGTTGTCAACAATTAACACGAATATTAAAACTTATTCATCTGCACCTATTTTAAATACTGGCACGTTAAAGGTGTTTCCTCATAAGAAAAATCAGCCTAGTTTAATTGGTATTAAAGAAGAAATACTTCCACCTGTGAAAAAGCTCATTGACTTCGATACGCTCTACTATGTTCATAAAGGAAAATTGCTGAAAGCAAGGGTAAAGATGGATCAAGAAGAGATTACCTTTTTAAACCATGATAAACTGTTAAATAATAAAGCCAATCAGTTTACCGGTTATATGAGCATACAAGGCGAAGGCACGATAGAGTGTAAATGGCTATTTAAGCCAGAGACAGGAGAGATGGACGTAACTTCTTTCCGATTAATCAAACTAGACGGAACGATTGTAAATTATCCTATTTTCTCATATGTGAAAGAAATACAATTGAAAGATAAATCCTTAGAAAAGGCTGTTCGAAAAAAATTGAATAAGCCGACTGGACCGTTAACGTTAAGGGACTTGGACACACTAAAATCGCTGCAAGCCGAATATTTCGGAATAACCGATTTAAGCGGGCTTGAGTATGCCAGAAATCTGGAGAACGTTAATTTAAGCCACAATGGATTGGATGAGAACGATTTCTGGGTGTTTAACTGGAAATCGAAAATTAGACAGTTAGATGTATCATCCAATCGTATAAAAAAGATCGATTTTCTTTATGGGATGAACAATCTGACTCATTTGAATATTGGTGACAACACAATTACGAATATTCAGCCTCTTAGCGCATTAAGTAATTTAAAGGATTTGAGCTTATATGCAACCGATGTAAAAGATTTAACACCAATTGCTCATTTAAAACGCTTAGTGGCTCTTGATATTAGTAGGACAGACGTAACAAATTTTCTTCCTGTAAAAGGGCTAACATCACTTGAAACGCTTTGGATGGAGAAAGTGGATGTCGATTCTTTTACATTTTTAAGCAAACTGACAAATTTAAAAACATTAAATATCGACGATACTTTTTATGGAACAGACGATCGAATTGATGGCTCGCCCTTGAGTCATTTAAAAAAATTAGAAAATCTTTATATGAACAGAGTTTTCTTTAAAGATTTCACTTTCCTGCAATCGATGAAGAAGCTCAAAAAACTCATAGCCCCTTTCTCTAATCTATCAACGAACGATGTAAAAGCGAACATTGCACTGGAACATCTCGAAATACAGACAGCAGACTTGTCAGGACTCGCTCATTTAACGAATTTAAAATATTTAGATATTTCAGATGGAGGGGTGTCAAACATTGAACCGTTATCTAAACTTGTCAATCTAACAGCTCTTGATGCTTCTAGCAATAAAATTGAGGACATCACACCTATATCCCAATTACCTAAGCTTGAAAGGCTGAATTTGCACGATAACTATATAGAAAGTTTGCCTGTATTGAAACTTCCAAGCCTAACATCATTGGACATTTCAAATAATTTACTTACAGACATTCAGCCATTAGAATCACTGACAAAACTTAAGGTGCTATCAATTGACGGAAATCATATAAGGGATTTTACTCCGCTAAGAAAATTGCCATTAGAAAAACTTGATGTATCAGAAGAAGGAAAAGCTTCTACTTCGCTAATAAAAGACAAAGAACTAGAAAGAGTATTGCGAGAAGCTCTGAACAAACCAACAGGAGAAATAACAGAGAATGACTTAGGAAGGATCAACGAACTGTCCATTTTACAAGAAAATGTACAATCTCTAGAAGGACTGCAGTATGCCAAAAATCTTACAAGTTTACGTATTTCGTTTACCTCTATAAGCGATTTGAGCCCTTTACGAAATTTAACGAAGTTGGTATCGTTAGATTTAAGGAACAATAAGATAAAAGATATTGAAGCCTTAGGTCAACTGGTAAACTTAGAGGAATTAGATTTAAGCTATAATAGAATAGAACAAATTGATCCATTGGTTACGCTCACTAAACTGAAAAAGTTGACGTTGAGCGGCAATAAAATCAGCAATATCGAGGTTTTAGCTCATTTAAAAAATTTGCAAATATTGTCGCTTAATCAAAATCAGATTCGCCATGTAGATGCTCTAAATCAGCTTTTTATGCTTAAAGAGCTTGACCTTGGCAGCAATCAAATACAGGAAATTTCCTTCGAGCGGCTTGAGAAGATGGAATGTCTTTACTTAAATGATAATCCGCTTCATTCTATAGCATCGTTATCAAATATGAAAAATTTAGAGGTTCTTTATTTTAATGGAACGAAAGTAGATGATATTTCAGTGCTTTCCAAGTTGAAAAAACTCAAGTTAGCGAGTTTTACCATGAGTTCAGACCCATCTGAAAATCAGATAGTAAATGAATTGCTTAATCGGGGAGTCACCATCTATATCAATGATATCCTTTTTTCGTTAGAAAGATAAGGAAGATTAGAAAAACTGATAGAAAAAGGCGGGTTCATCCGCCTTCAGTTTTTATAAAGGATGACGAAGCCGCCTTTTATTTTCCATGATCTAAGAGACAAACAAGGTATCCATAGGCGACATAGAGATGTTTTTTGATCACATCAATGGGAATCTCTTGCTCCGCAGTGTCATCGCTGATCCTAGCCATGCTGTATTCTTTTCGCAATCCAAGAAGCGGAACGGATGTCACGCATACATCGGTCGAGCCGGCTTCTTCTTGAGCGCGGAAAGCCTCTCGGTCTCCAGATAGATCTTGCTTGTTCCCGGCGTCTTGTTCTTTCACAAGGAAAATTGTGTCGGTGTTCATAAAACAGCCAACAATCCGTTCTTATTATTACTCGATCCGTCCATTTTTCGCCAAAAGGCAACGACCAAATTAGGCAAATAATTGTTTCCAAACGGGAAACGATAAAGGGAAAGGAGGAGATTGTGGATGATTGAAATTCCGTCGAGGCTGGAAGGAAAACAGTTTTCGTTGCATCAGCTCGAACAAACACTCAAGCCGTTCGGCTATGAGATCGGCGGCGGTTGGGAGTATGACCACGGCTATTTTGACTATAAAATCGCCGACCATTTAGGCTACCAATTTTTGCGCGTGCCGTTTCAAGCGGTCGATGGGCAGCTCGATTCGCATGGCACAACGGTCGAGCTCGGGCGTCCGTTTTTGCTTGCCCATAAATATCAGCGCGGCATCGATGATTTTGCGGATGTGGGCAACCTTACGGCGTCGTTCGACCAGTTTGCTGAACCGCAAGACCCGGATGCGACCGTTCCAGAGCCGTTGATTTCCGTCGGCAAAGCGCTCGTTCAAGAGTTGGAGCGCCGCCTGCTCGATTAAGAAACGAGCACGAACAGGCGGTCGTCTTTTTCAATCAGGCGCTGCGGCCGGATGGATAGGCTTCCACTATCCCCGCAAACGACGCCAAGCAGCGCGATGTGTTGGGCGAGCAGCTGCTGTTGGACAGCGGCAAACGGCTGGCCGATTTGCTGCTCGGTTGGAGGGAGAAGGCGCAGCGTTTGTTCACCGAAGCGGCCCAACATCCGTTCGAGCGAGCTAGCCGTTCCGGGCGAGTAGAGGCTAGCGGTCATGGCGGCGCTCGCCAACAAGTTAGTTTGGATCACTTCATCCGCTCCGGCGCGAAACGCGTTCGGGACATGGCGGGCGGTCAAGATTTCTACGATGGCATACACGGACGGATTGAGGCTCTTGGCGGCCAGCAATGCAACGATCGTATCTCGGTCGGCTTCCTCTTCCGCTTTATGTGGATCGGCGGTAATCAGCACAAAGCGGGCATGGCTGAGGTTCGCTTTTTCAAGGACAGCATCGTCGTGCGCCGCCCCTTTAATGAAGTGGACGGGAATGTGTGGAAGCGGATGGGACGGCACCGTGGCATCGATGAGGACCACACGCGACGGCGGGTCTTGTCCGGCCAAACGCAGCAGCATTTCCCGCGCCCGTTCGTTCCAGCCGACTATAATGATATGCCCGTGTTCTTTGTACGCTAGCTGTCCGTTCGTGTGTGCCGTTTCCCGCGTGGCGGCGGCAGCCGACACCGAGGAGAAATAGGCGCCGATAATGCCGGTACCGACAGCAATCAGCACGATGGCCGCCAGTTTCCCAGCAACGGTTTCCGGAACGATATCGCCATAGCCGATCGTCGCTGCTGTCACGATCGCCCACCATACACCGTCAAACATCGTGCGGAACGTTTGCGGTTCAATGAGAGGCATGAACGCTCCAAACATGATGATCGTGGCGCTGGCCGTGACTAGTAACCGAAGGGCGGTTGACATCCGCCAATAGGAAACAAGCCAACTCCTTACCCTCATGTTCATCCCTCACTTCAGCGATTTCTTCTTTAGTGTGGACGGTTTTGGCATAATCATTCCTGTTTCTTCCCATACTAGGAAACGAACGATCCATGGAAAGGGGACCATCGGTTATGGACATGAACCGTGTGAAACAAATCGTTTCATCACCGGCGGATATTCCCGTTTACTACAACGGGGTGTCGGTCTGGATTGACGGGTATAACGAGGAAACACAGATGGTGACCGTTCATTTGCGAGACGGTCGTCTTCATGAACGCCGGGATGTGCCAGCGGCCGAGCTGGAAGAAAAGGAAACAGCAGTCGACTGAGGAAATGGACGGCAAGCGCATCGCGGCGGCTTTCTTTTCGGGGCGCCGCCGCGATGACTTCGTTTTCCTTCTCATCGAAACAATGGGGAGCGTAACAGCGGTTTTCCGTCTCGAATCCGCCCTCGCATGACAAGAGGGTGGATTTTTGTGTTTTCCGTGAAAATGCAGGACTGGCGTAGGATTTTCGTCCCCGGGTGGAGGGCAGATCACGCTGCCCATGGATCTTTTCTGTGAAAATCCCGTCGGCAAGCGTTGATTTTCATCCCCGGGTGGAGGGCAAAACGTTGCCCATGGATCTTTTCCGTGAAAATCCCCACCACTGGGTGAGTGCTGTATACGCTCC
>NZ_LQYX01000041.1:120012-148846 GCF_001587475.1 Geobacillus sp. B4113_201601 | reverse complement strand
GGTACTAGTATAGACAAGGGGAGCGAGAATCAACCAGAGTTCGTAAACTTTTTCTATGTAACGGCTGAATAGTTACGTTCAAACGTCTTCTCAAAAATGAGCGCGGCTTGACGCTCATCGAACTGCTCGCCGTCATCGTCATTTTAGGGATCATCGCGGCGATCGCCATCCCAGCCATTGGCGCTATTATGGACAACTCGAAAAAAGACGCCCATATCGCCAATGCGAAGCAAGTTGCCAGCGCGGCGCGGCTCGCCGTTGCGGCCGACAAAAACACAAAAACGTCATATACATTGCAGGAGTTGTATGACGGCGGGTATTTAGAAAACATTCCGAAATCGCCGGGGAAGAAATCAACAGAAAAGTATAACCCGAGTGAGAGTAAAGTAGAAATTGTAAAGAAAACCGATACTAATAACAAAGTCACAGGTATTGAATATAAGGTAACACTCGTAGATGGCAAGGAAAATTTTACTTACATTAACGGCAGCAAAGATGTAAATGAATTGACGCGTGATGATGTAAAACTCGAGTAATTAAGAAGTTAGCTTGCCATGGAAATCATTCTTTTCATTGGTATCTTTTTTTACTCCCTCCTCCTCGCCTCGTTCTTCAACGTCGTCGGGCTGCGGGTGCCGGTGGGGGAGTCGATCGTCCGGCCGCGGTCGCGTTGTCCGGCGTGCGGGCGGACGCTGTCGGCGAGGGAGCTCATTCCGGTTGTGTCGTACGTTGTGCAGCGCGGGCGCTGCAACGGGTGCGGGGGGCGCATCTCCCCGCTTTACCCGCTGATGGAAGCAGCGACGGCCGCGCTGTTTACGGCCGCCCCGCTGTGGGTCGGCTGGGGCGGGCGGTTGATCGTGGCGTGGACGTTGATTAGCCTGCTTGCTATCATTGTCGTTTCGGATCTTCGCTACATGCTCATTCCCGACCGCGTGCTGGCGGTGTTTGCCGCTTTGTTTGCCGGGGAGCGGCTGTTGATCCCGTTTTTGCCGTGGGTTGATATGCTTCTTGGCGCGGCGGTCGGCTTTTTCCTTTTGTGGCTGATCGCCGTGCTGTCTAACGGCGGAATGGGGGGCGGAGATGTGAAACTGTTTGCGGTGCTAGGGTTGGTGCTCGGGTGGAAAATGGTGGTGCTTGCCTTTTTCTTGGCGACGTGCTACGGCACGGGGATGGGGCTTGTCGGCATGGCGTTCGGCCGGGTGCGGCGCGGCGTGCCGATGCCGTTTGCGCCGGCGATCGCCCTCGGCGCCTTGACGGCGTTTTTCTTTGGCGAGTCGATCGTGCGCGCGTACGTGAGGCTGATCATGTAAAGGACGGTAAGAAAGGAAGCGGACGAACGATGGCGTTATGGCGGAGAACTGCGAAACAGGCAAACATCGTGCTGAAAGATCACGTGATCCGGTATGTGGAAGCGAAACCCGCTCCGTCTCCTGAAGCGAAGCGATGGGGAGAGCGGGCGCTCCCTCCCGGCATCATCCGCGATGGGAAAATTGTCGATGGCGAAGCGTTGGCGATGATTTTGGATGAGTGCGTAGAGGAATGGAAACTGGACGGGCGGCGCATTCGCTTTGTCGTTCCCGATCCGTTCGTTTTGATTCGCACCCTTCCGCTTCCGCCCCGATTGCCCGAAGAGGAGATCCGCAGCTATTTGTTTATGGAGCTCGGGGAATCGATTCCGCTTCCGTTTGCCGATCCGGTGTTTGATTACTTGATCATCGATCGGACCGAAGAAGCGCTGAACGTGTTATTGTTTGCCGCTCCGGAAGAAGCGGTGATGGAATACGCGGCCGTCTTGGAAGACGTCGATTTGCGTCCGGTTGCGGCCGATGTGTCGCCGCTTTGCGCCTATCGCCCGTTTCATCACGTTGGACAAGCGGCCGCCTCTGACCATATTTTGCTTGTCCAGTTCGATGAATCGTCTGTCAATTTCAGCGTCTTTCATCGCCATTTGCCGCTGTTTATGCGCCACTTGCCGCTCGAAGCGTCCCAGGGGGAGTCAGCGCCTGGGCTTGTCGACCCGTTCATTGATGTGTATAAGGAAATGGAACGGATGATGAACTTTTATTCGTTTTCCATTCAGCAAGGCGAGCAGTCGATCACCCGTCTGTTTCTTGCCGGCGACCATCCGCGGCTTGACGATGTGTTCGCCGCGTTGGTGGAGCAGGTCGACGTCCCGGTGGAGCGGCTTCGCCCTTCGCTCGACCCGCTGCCGGACCGTTTTCATCTTGCCTGGGGATTGGCGCTGAAAGAAGGAAGGATCCACGATGATCGCTGAAATCAATTTATTGCCCCAAAGAGAAACGAAACAGCCGGTTCGTCTCGTTTTGCTCATCGGTTTGCTGCTTGTTTTCGCTGTCGCCGCGCTCTTCTATTGGTTCATCGAGCGGGCCGATCAGCGGCAGGCGGCGCTGGAGGCGGAACTGAAGCGGATCAAGGCGGAGCAGGCGGTGCTGGAGGCGAAGCGCCAACAGGAAAGCGAAGCGCAAGAGCGTCAAGAGCTGGCGAAGGCGGTGAAGTGGGCGGAGCGCTATCCGTTGAAATCGGTGCCACTGCTGCGGGCGCTCACGAAGCAGCTTCCGGAGCGGGGATTTGTCATGAACGTGGCGTATGCGGGGCAGACGAGCATGACGATGACGGTGCAGTTTGACACGCCGGAAGAGGCGGCGTATTACTTGAACCGCCTGCAGGCGCTTCCCCTCGTGCAAAGCGCCAAGCTCGCCAGCGTTACTGTCAGCGGCGAACAAGAGGAGCAGCGAGAACAACAAGTCGTCCCGAGATATATAGCCCAGTATGAACTGCAGCTTCGCCAAGCCGGCAAGGAGGGGAAACGATGATCAGCCGTTTGAACCGATGGCCGCTTCTTGCCGCCGGACTCGTTTTGGTGGTGGCGCTGCTGTCAGCAACAGGGTATGTGTGGCTCATCATGCCGCGGCACGCCGAGCTGGAACAATTAGAAATGACAGTGAAAAGTGAAAAACAGGTGCTCGCCGCTCTCGAAAAAGCGGTGGCTCCTTCGCCGGGGCAAACGGCGGAACGGATCGCCGCGCTGCAAAAAAAGGTTCCTGTCCATCCGTTGACTGACCAGCTGCTGCTTTTGTTTCAAAAAGCCGAATATCTCGCGGACAGCCGGCTGGTGAGCGTGCAATTTTCGGCTGAAGACACAGCCGCTTCGCAGCCAAACGGTAGCGGAACGAGCGAAGGAAACGAAGGAAAGCAATCGGTTTCCCCACCGAGCGGCATCCAGTCCATCACCGCCCAGCTGACGGTGCAATCGCCTTCCTATTACCAGCTCGAACGGTTTTTAGAAGTGCTTGAGAATGCCGACCGCATTTTGGCGGTGGAAGGGTTGACGCTGACCGGTCCGCCGGAGCTGACGTCTACGAGCGATCAGATCGAGCCGTTGACGTATTCGGTGACGATTCGTGCGTTTTATGCGCCAAAGCTTGAGAAATGGAAAAAGCTCGCTCCGATTTATGATGTTCCGCCGCCAAGCGGCAAGGACAATCCGCTGGCCGAAGTCGCCCCAGCGACGCGCCCATAGTTCGGCCGATCGTCCATGGAGGGAATGCCGATGCTCATTCGGATGAAGCGGGGGATGACGCTGATCGAATTGTTGGCCGTGCTCGTCATTGTCGGCATTGTGGCGACGATCGTTGCCGTTGCTGTGCTGACGGTGATCGAAAAGGCGCGCGAACGGTCGTTTGTGTCTGATGCATACAGTTTGTACGAGGCGGCGCGGCTGTATGTCGGGGCGGAAAAGGTCGAGTTTTTGCCGGCGCGCTCCTCTGCTGTGCTGTCTTACCGGGAACTGGTGGAACACGATTTGCTGGAACCGATCAAAGATCCGTTCACCGGCCGCATGCTGGCGCCGGAGGCGAACCCGTCATACGTGCTGGTGATAAAGCGCGGCGACGGCGGCATCGATTACGCCGTTTGCTTGAAAGGCGAGACGAAGCAGCTTTGTACGTATGAGGGCCGCGAGCAGCCGATTCCTGTCGAAGCGTTGGCAACGGAAGCGATTCGCGGCCGATGATGTCGGAAAATGAAGAGCAGAAACGGGGACAAGACGACAAATGTCTTGTTCTTTTTTTTTTCGCTTATGGTAAGATAGGCGAAAGAAATCGACGTGCGAAGAGGGACGGTGAAATGATGGACAAGCAGCGCCAAAGTATTACGGTGAGCATTAACGGACAGCCGCAGCCGTTTACCGTCGAACGGCAGGTCGAAGAACCCCCCCCACAGCCGCAGCATCGCCAGTCGGAACAGAGGCCAATGACAGAATCGCTCGAAGCTCGACGCCGCGTTCACGGACCGACTGCCGGTGGACAAGCTAAGGAAGAAAACGATCGATGGGATGGCCCGGTGATCGGTTCTGCTTTCCCTGCCGACAGGCTGGAGGCGGTCGCCCTTGAAGCCGATGAAGCGGTTCGCCCTGTTTCTGAGCGGCTTCCATCCAAAAAGGCGACTCGTCCGAGACGGCGGACGCCGTTATTTCTCAAGCCATTGCTCATCGCGGCGGCGCTTGCCGCTTTCGTTGGGATCGCTTTCGGCATGATGGTGCTGCGCATGATTCCGAAAGACAAACCAGAGCCGTCACCCGCCGCTAGGGCGATGGTGGAGCTGACGGCACCCGAACGAGCAACAGGCGCCACAAGAGGAGACAGTGCGCCGTTTTCCATCGCGGTCATGCAAGCGGGCGTTTATTCAAACGTCGCGGCCGCCAAACGGGCGGCGGAACCGATCCGAGCGGCGGGCGCGCCGGCTGTTGTGGTCGGGCAAAAACCGGCCGCTATTTATATCGCCGTCGGCACCGATAAGGAAACGTTGCGGGCGATCAACAACAACTATCGCGAAGCGGTGTCGAGCACGTACGTCAAAGAGCTGGTGTTTTCTGCGGATGCAAACACGCGCCGTTTAGAGGTTGTCCAAAAGGGGGAGGCTCTGTACAAACAGATGGCGTCCGTCTCCGCCGCTTTGCTTAGCGGCCGGAATGTCAGCGAGGATGATTGGCAGGCGTTGCAAACTGCGTATGATGCGTTCGAAAAAAGCAAAATGGATGACGGCAAAACAGCCACGGACTATATCGAAGCGCTGAAACAGGCGTATGTCGCTCTTGCCGCGTACAAAGAGCAACGCGATGAAGCGCTGTTGGTCAAGGCTCAGCAACAGTTGCTCGAGGCGCTTGCCGCTTATATCGAATGGGTGCCGCTAGGGAGCTAGAGGCCCCGTTTTTTTCTGTGGCTGTACCGAAAAAATACCGTCCGATGCAACTATCGAATTTCTCCTCTCCATGCCCCGTCTTTATCACCTGACAACGCGAAGGCTGGTGAAAAAACGCTGTCACACACCAATCATCGCATTTTCATTCAGAAAAGAAGGCTGTTTCTAAGAGGTTTTTCTAGTTGAGAAATAGGTGGAAGCAGCAGTATTTTGCACGAAATCACCGGCCTCCGAGAGAGAACATTGCCTTTCCCTGCAAAATTTGCTACGATACAAGTGAATCTTCCGAACCGAAACGAAGAAAGGAGAGTGCCCCATGCCTCCTCGGTTCGTACTTGCCTCCCGCTCCCCGCGCCGCAGGCAACTCCTCGAGCTGGCCGGCTGGCCGTTTGACGTCCAAGAAAGCCATGCCGATGAGACGATCCCTCCCGGAACGCCCCCTGACGAAGCCGTTCAACTTCTTGCTCGCCGAAAAGCGGAAGCGGTACGGAAGACTGCTCCTAGGGCGTATGTGCTCGGCGCTGATACGCTCGTTGTGTGTGACGGCCGTTTTTTAGGAAAGCCGCGCACGGCCGAAGAAGCGTTTCATATGCTGCGCCAATTGTCCGGGCGGACGCATGACGTATGGACCGGCGTCGCCATCGCCACCCCGGGCGGGGACATGGTCTCGTTTGCCGAAAAAACGGCGGTGACATTTTGGGAGCTGGAGGACGAGGACATCGCCGCCTACATTGCGACCGGAGAGCCGATGGACAAGGCGGGGGCGTATGGCATCCAAGGCCGCGCCGCCCTGTTTGTCAAACGAATCGAAGGCGATTATTTGACCGTCGTGGGCTTGCCGTTGTCGCGCACGGTCCGGGAACTGCGCCGGCTCGGCTGGCCGCCTCCCGAGGTGTAAACGGCCAGCCGCGCTGCGGTCGGCTGCTCCGGCGGCCCATGGTGGACAACGCGCGTCACAGCAAAGGAGTGGCCGCCTTCGTGGATGCATGACGGACAAAACGCGTCACGAAAAGGGCGCCTTCGTGGGTCGATGGCGGACAAAACGCGTCATGAAAAGGCCGCTTTCGTGGGCCGATGGCGGACAACGCGCGCCACGAAAAGCTTCTCCCCGCTCGTCGGGGAGCTTGACTATCATTAAAAAGGGGAGATACGATGGCATGGATGATCCGCGATGTGCCGAAAGCCAGTCGCCCGCGTGAACGGCTGCTGTCTTTCGGACCGGAAAGCTTATCCGATCATGAACTGTTAGCGATTTTGCTGCGCACAGGAACGAAGGACGAATCGGTCGTGCAGCTCGCCCAGCGCCTCCTGCGCCATTTCGAAGGGTTGCGCTTGCTCAAAGACGCGACAGCTGAAGAAATGACCAACATCAAAGGAATTGGCCCGACGAAAGCGGCGCAAATTTTGGCGGCGTTGGAGCTCGGGCGCCGCATCCATCAGCCAGGATACGCTGAACGTTATGTCATCCGCTGCCCGGAAGATGGAGCGAAGTATGTGATGGAAGACATGCGTTTTTTATCGCAGGAACATTTTGTTGCTATTTACCTCAACACGAAAAACCAAGTCATCTATCGCAAAACGGTGTTCATCGGCAGTTTAAACGCCTCCATCGTCCATCCGCGCGAAGTGTTTAAAGAGGCGATCAAGCGTTCCGCCGCCTCGGTCATTTGCGTGCACAACCACCCTTCCGGCGATCCGACGCCAAGCCGCGAAGACATCGATGTTACGAAACGGCTCGCGGAGTGCGGCCGCATCATCGGCATCGAGCTCCTCGATCATCTCATCATCGGCGATCAAAAATTCATCAGTTTAAAAGAAAAAGGATATGTCTAGCGGTTCTCATTTTTTGTCGAATCAGGTATAATATCAACTATGAGTTTTTCCCGAATCGGTTCGGGCGGTGTTGTACAAGTTATAAATGACTGACATCCGACCTATTTTTTCAATGAATAAGGATGCATTTCGTTTCGGAAAGGAAGATCGATGATATGTTTGGAATTGGAACGAAAGACCTTGGGATTGATTTAGGAACAGCGAACACGCTTGTTTATGTTAAAGGAAAAGGCATTGTTCTGCGCGAGCCGTCGGTTGTCGCCATTCAGCGCGACACGAAGCAAATCGTCGCCGTCGGCAATGAGGCGAAAAACATGATCGGGCGCACGCCGGGCAACATCGTGGCCCTTCGCCCGATGAAAGACGGCGTTATCGCCGATTATGAGACGACGGCGACAATGATGAAATACTATATTCGCAAAGCGATCAAAACGAAAGGACTGTTCGCAAGCAAGCCTTATGTCATGGTATGTGTGCCGTACGGCATCACCGCGGTGGAAGAGCGGGCGGTCATCGATGCGACCCGCCAAGCGGGAGCGCGCGATGCGTATACGATTGAAGAGCCGTTCGCCGCGGCCATCGGCGCCAACTTGCCGGTGTGGGAGCCAACCGGGAGCATGGTGGTCGATATCGGCGGCGGCACGACCGAAGTGGCGGTCATTTCGCTCGGCGGCATCGTGACGAGCCAGTCGATCCGCATCGCCGGCGATGAAATGGATGAGGCGATCATTCAGTACATTCGCAAAACGTACAATTTGATGATCGGTGAGCGGACTGCTGAAGCGATTAAAATGGAAATCGGTTCGGCTGGAAATCCGGAAGGCATTGGCAAAATGGAAATTCGCGGCCGCGACTTATTGACCGGGCTGCCGAAAACGATTGAGATCAGCGCCGAAGAAGTCGCCGAAGCGCTGCGCGACACCGTGTATGCGATCGTTGACTCGGTGAAAAACACGCTCGAAAAAACACCGCCGGAGCTGGCCGCTGACATTATGGATCGCGGCATCGTGCTGACGGGCGGCGGGGCTTTGTTGCGCAATTTGGACAAAGTCATCAGCAAAGAAACGGACATGCCGGTCATTGTGGCCGAAAATCCGCTCGATTGCGTAGCGATCGGCACCGGCAAGGCGCTCGACCACATCGACTTGTTTAAAAACAAGGCGAGAGACCATCGCTGACGGCAAGAAGGTGCTCATCTATGCCACAGTTTTTCGGAAATAAGCGCCTCGTTTTTTTGCTTGTCAGCATCGTCATCCTTGTCATGTTGATCGGCTTTTCGCTGCGCAGCCGTGAGCAGTTCACATGGCCGGAACAATTCGTCAAAGACGCGGTTGGCTTTGTCCAGCTTCTGTTCGGGAAGCCTGCACAGCTTGTAGCGGGCTTCCTTGAAAATGTCAACGATCTTCGCCATACATACGAGGAAAATGAGTTGCTGAAAGCGAGACTGGAGGAATATGCGGCGCTGGAGACGGAAGTCGAGGAGCTGCGCCAGGAAAACGGGCGGCTGCGCGCCTTGCTTGATAAAAAAGAAAGCTTGCGCGACTTTGTTCCGATTCAGGCGACGGTGATCGGGCGCAATCCGGATCGGTGGCGAGAGACGATCATCGTGAACAAAGGAGCGCAGCACGGGGTGAAAAAAGATATGGCGGTCATTACCCCGGCCGGACTCGTCGGCAAGGTGCAGCACGCCTCGCAGTTTACCTCAACCGTGCAGCTGTTAAGCGCGCTTGACCAAAACAACCGCATTTCCGCCTATGTCCAAGGCAAGGAAAACGTGTTTGGCTTGATCGAAGGCTATGACGAGAAACGGCGCGAGCTGCTGCTTGGCGAAATTCCGATCGACGCCAAAGTCGAAAAAAAACAAAAAGTGTTGACGTCCGGACTCGGCGGCGTGTTTCCCAAAGGGCTGCCGATCGGCGAAGTAACGGAAATCAAACCAGGCCAGTACGGCTTGACGAAAATCGTCTATGTCAAACCGTTTGCCAATTTGTATGACATTGATGATGTCATCATTGTCAAGCGGACGATCGATGCGGCACTGCAAGAAGAGGAGGAAGCAAAATGAACAAGTGGCGGCTCCCTTTCCTTGCGGTGTTCTGTTTTGTCAGTGAAAGTATCGCCGTTGATGTCTGGCCGAAAGGGGACTGGTACATCCACTATTTTTTTGTTCCTCGGTTTTTTCTTATTTTCCTTGTGCTTACCGCGATGCATTTTGGCGGGACGCGGGCGATGGGATACGGGTTTATCTTCGGGTTTTTGTATGACTGCGTTTATACGGAGCTGCTCGGCGTTTACGCGTTTGCCTATACGCTCCTTGCGTATTTGGCGGGCAAAGCAACGAAATGGCTTCAACCTAACTGGCTCGTGTCGTTTTTGCTGTCGCTGCTCGCCATCGCGCTGCTTGACAGCTATGTGTACGGCATTCAGCTGCTGATCGGGCGGACGGACTGGCCGTTTGCTGTGTTCTGGGAGCGCCGTCTATGGCCGACGCTGCTGTTGAACACCGCCTTTCTGCTCATCGGTTTACCCGTGTTGGAACGGTGGCTGGCCAAAATTCGCCGGCTGGAGCAAGGGGAATAAAAAAAGGAAAAACGGTCCGGCTTGTAGAATTATTCGTTGGGGTGAACGTTGTGGCAAAACAGAAGCAGCAGTATGTGATGATGAAAGGAACGAAAGATGGGCTGACGCTGCATCTGGACGACCGCTGCTCGTACGAGGATTTATTGAAAGAAATCGAGGAGCGGCTCGTCAACCAAGCCGGCGGGATCGCGTCCAACAGCCCGCTTGTCTCCGTTCATCTGAACATGGGGAATCGCTATTTGACGCCTGAGCAGGAGGAGGAGGTGCGCGCGCTCATTCGCCGTTCCAAAAATTTGGTCGTCGAGTCGATCGAAAGCAATGTCGTGTCAAAAGCGGAAGCGAAGGAATGGCTGCGGAAGGCGGAGATTGTGACCGTTTCGCGCATCGTCCGCTCCGGGCAAGTGCTCCACGTTGAGGGGGATTTGCTGCTGATCGGTGACGTGAACCCTGGCGGAATGGTCATCGCCGGGGGCAATATTTTCATTCTCGGCGCCTTACGCGGCATCGCCCACGCCGGCTATGGCGGAAACAAGGAGGCGGTCATCGCCGCTTCCGTGATGAAGCCGATGCAGCTTGGCATCGGCGATGTCATGAATCGGGCTCCCGATTATAAAACGGACGAAAGAAACGAAATGGAATGCGCTTATATCAATGAACAAAATCAAATTGTTGTCGACCGCCTGCAGCTGCTCATGCATTTGCGGCCGAATTTGACGCGCTTAGAAAGGAGAGTATGACCGTGGGAGAAGCGATCGTCATCACTTCCGGAAAGGGCGGCGTCGGCAAGACGACGACGACCGCGAATCTTGGGACGGCTCTTGCCATTCTCGGCAAGCGAGTGTGTCTGGTGGACACCGATATCGGGCTGCGCAATCTCGATGTCGTGCTTGGGCTTGAGAACCGCATCATTTATGACCTCGTCGACGTCGTCGAAGGACGCTGCACAGTGCAAAAAGCGCTTGTCAAAGATAAACGGTTCGATAACCATTTGTATTTGCTGCCGGCGGCGCAAACGAGCGACAAATCAGCGGTCACCCCTGAGCAGATGAAGGAGCTCGTTGAACAGCTCAAGCAGGAGTACGACTATGTGCTGATCGACTGCCCGGCCGGCATTGAACAAGGCTACCGCAACGCTGTCGCCGGCGCGGACGAAGCGATCGTCGTTACGACGCCGGAAGTGTCGGCGGTCCGCGATGCCGACCGCATCATCGGGCTGCTCGAAGCTGAGGAGCATGTCAAACCGCCGCGCCTTATCATCAACCGCATTCGCAGCCACATGGTCAAAAACGGCGATATGCTCGATGTCGATGAAATCGTCATGCATCTGTCGATCGAACTGCTCGGCATTATCGCCGACGATGAAAACGTGATCAAGGCGTCGAACCGCGGCGAGCCGATCGTCCTTGACCCGAACAGCAAAGCGTCGATCGCCTACCGCAACATCGCCCGCCGCATTCTCGGCGAGTCGGTGCCGCTGCCGCCGCTGGAGGAAGAAGAAAAAGGACTGTTTTCCAAGATTCGCAAAATATTTAGCCTGAAATAGGGGAAACACCGGGCAATTCCAACGGGAGTTTGCCCTTTTTCTTTTGCCTCGCGGCGGAGCGGGCCGCTTTCGGTCTCGTTCAACCAAAATGCTTGTTCATATTCCAACAGGTTGTCTCATACATTTAGTACAAACGCCGTGAGAAAGGTGGAGGGGGGACGTATGGACCGACGCGTTCGGGAAATGAGAAAGCGGATCGAGAGGCGGCGGAAAGAACGCCAGTATGGGGCGAGGGGGCGAAAGGAGCCGGAATGGGACATAGCCGATGAGGAGCGGTACGGGCTGCCGGTCGTGACGTATGATCGCTACTCGTTTGAATCCGAGGGGCGGCCGATATTTCAGAAAGAGCGGTTTTTGCTGAAAACGCTCATCGCCGCCTCACTCGTGCTCGTGACGGCGATTTTGTTCAAGCATCCGTCCGCTGCGCTGGAGCCGGCGCGCCAGTTTGTCACGCGGACGATGGAGAAGGAGTTTCAGTTTGCCGCTGTTTCGTCGTGGTATGAAAAGACGTTTGGCGAGCCACTCGCCTTTTTTGCGCCGAAACAGGAAACGAAGACGAAGGCGCCGCCCTCGTACGCCGTTCCGGCGTCCGGCCGCGTGCTGGAGAGCTTCGCGAAAAATGGCCAAGGAGTGATGATCGAAACGGAGCGACAGGCGAAAGTCGAAGCGATGAAAGAGGGGATTGTGACCTTTGCCGGTGTGAAAGAATCGACCGGAAAAACGGTCATTATTCAGCACGCCGATGGCAGTGAGACATGGTATGGGCATTTGGGCGCCATTGCTGTCAAATTGTACGATTTCGTGGAAACGGGACAGAAGGTCGGCACAGCCGGGGCAAGCAAGACCGATGGACAGAAAGGGCTGTTTTACTTTGCCATTAAGCAAGGCGATCAATTTATCGATCCGATCCAGGTGATTTCCTTTGAATAAGTATATCGAGCTGCTTGGCAAGCTGCACGTTCATCCGCTTTTCTGGCTGATCGCCGGCATGGCGGTGTTGACCGCTCATTTTAAGCAGCTTTGTCTTCTATTTTTCATCGTTCTCGTTCATGAGCTCGGCCATGCGGCGGCGGCGGTGTTTTTCTCGTGGCGGGTGAAGCGGATTTTGCTGCTGCCGTTCGGCGGGGTGGCGGAAGTGGAAGAACACGGGAACCGGCCGTTCCGCGAAGAGTGGATCGTCACGCTCGCCGGCCCGGCCCAGCATCTGTGGCTCATAGCGGCGGCGTTTTTTTTATGGAAGGCCGGCTGGATAGCCGATGAAGGATGGGAGTTGTTTTTCCGCTACAATCTGGCCGTGCTTGGCCTGAACTTGCTGCCGATTTGGCCGCTCGATGGCGGAAAGTTGTTGTTTTTGCTGTTGGCTTACTTCCGTCCGTTCAGCGCCGCCCATCGCCACATGGTGGCTGTCTCCGCTGTCTTGTTGGCCGTTTTTGCCGTTCTGCTGTTCGTCGTTGCGCCCCGCCAGCTTGATTTGTGGACCATCGCCGCCTTTTTGGCGCATGCCATCTGGCAGGAGCAAAAGCAGCATCCTTACGTCGTCATGCGTTTTTTGCTGGAGCGGTATTATGGAAAAAAAGGCGACTACGCAAGGCTGCGGACGATCACGGCTCCCGCCGATGAGCGCATTTCGCACGTGTTGCACCGCTTTTATCGCGGCCAAAAGCACGCCATCGTCGTCGTCCGCAACGGCCGTGAGCGGACGACGCTGGATGAGAATGAGCTGCTGCACGCGTTTTTCTCCGAAAAACAGACCGATGCCCCGCTTGGCGCTCTCATTTATTCATAGCCGAAGCCGCCTGCTAGCTAGGGTGAAAAAGATCACGGTTGACGGACAGCGGTTTCTGTGCTACCATAAATAACGTTGTAGACATTTTGCCCCATCGTCAACGGGCAAAAGAGGGCGGCTGTCGCAAAAAGACGCACCCGCACTACAACCGCTCAGCGCGGGTCGTGAAGCGTTCCGGCACGGAACCGCCTTGACGCTGGCGAGTCTGAGTCGATGAAGGAGGTGCGAGGCATGTACGCAATCATTGAAACTGGCGGCAAACAATTGAAAGTCGAAGAAGGCCAAGAAGTTTACATCGAAAAATTGGATGCGAATGAAGGCGATACGGTGACATTTGACAAAGTGCTGTTCATCGGCGGGGAAACGGTGAAAATCGGCAACCCGACGGTCGAAGGCGCAACGGTCACGGCGAAAGTGCAAAAGCACGGCCGACAAAAGAAAATCATCGTCTTCAAATATAAAGCGAAAAAGAACTATCGCCGCAAACAAGGCCACCGTCAGCCGTACACGAAAGTCGTCATCGAGAAAATTAACGCGTAACATGATTCGCGTCACGATTGAACGGGAAGCGGACGGCCGCATTCGCGCGTTCACGATGGACGGGCACGCCGAGTTTGCCGAACGCGGCCAAGATATCGTTTGCGCTGGCGCTTCGGCCGTTTCGTTCGGCACGATCAACGCCATCGAGGCGCTTGTTGGCGTAAGCCCGCACGTTTCCCTCGGCCAAGACGGCGGCTATCTTCGCTGTGAGCTTCCGAAGCTGGAAGAAGCAGCGGCGGCAGAGAAAGTGCAGTTATTGTTGGAAGCGATGGTCGTCTCGCTAAAGACGATCGAACGCGACTACGGGAAATTCATCCGCGTGACATCCATTTAGCAGGAGGTGACTGCCATGCTGCGACTCGATTTGCAATTTTTTGCCTCGAAAAAAGGGGTCGGTTCGACGAAAAACGGCCGCGACTCGATCGCGAAACGCCTTGGCGCCAAGCGCGCTGACGGCCAATTCGTCACAGGCGGCTCGATTTTGTACCGCCAGCGCGGAACAAAAGTCCATCCGGGCTTGAACGTCGGCCGCGGCGGCGATGACACGCTGTACGCCAAAATCGACGGCATCGTCCGCTTCGAGCGGCTCGGCCGCGACCGCAAACGCGTCAGTGTCTATCCGGTCAGCCAAGAAGCGTAAGCAAGGCGAAAAAACTCTAACCGTTCGGTTAGGGTTTTTTCTTTTTGAAGCGAAAAAGCGCTCCCGCTCGATGTCAAAAAATGTTATAGTAAAAATACTGAGGTTCATCACCACAACGTGTACTTGACAAATGAGACTTCTTTTCGTGTCACCATGTATGAAAATGGTCGGTTTACTGTTTTTTCTTTACAGAAGGAAGTATGGGATGTTTGGAAACAGTCAAGTACAGCTCTTAGTAAAGAGCCAGTACCGATTCCTTTGCGGGGAGTGCTGGAACTTCGCGCCGGCTAAGGAGCGCGGGATAGATAGGGGAGCGTCGGATGGAGAAGCGATGGACTGTCATTGAAGTGTTGCGCCACGCCCGGCATGACTGGCTGAATAAAATTCAGCTCATTCAAGGGCATTTGGCGCTCAATAAGGTAGAGAGGGTCAAAGAAATCATTGAGGGCATTGTCGTTGAGATGCAGCAAGAGGCGCGGCTGACGAATTTGAAGGCCGAGCGCTTCGCGGAGCTGATCATGACGTACAATTGGGAGCCGCGCCCCGTTTCGCTCGAGTATGAGATTACGGGCGGCGAAGCCGATTTGTCGCCGTATGACGAGCGGTTGAGCGAATGGTGCGAGGCGTTTCTGCGCTTGCTTGAAGCCCAAGCTGATGCGGAAACGGAAAACCATGTATGCGTGTCGGTCGACTTGTCTGACGGGCGGACGGCTTTGTTTGTTGACTACCGCGGTACATGGCGGGACGGCGAAGCGATTCGCGCTTGGCTGGAACGTTGCGAGCCGGCGCCGCCGCTGCGGCTTGTGGCGTTTGCCATCGAGCCGGGGGAACTGACCGTGGAGCTGGAACTGATGTCGAGCTGGTGACATTTGAAAAGGGCGGCTGCATCGCGCCATGAAAGTGGCTTGGGCGCGGCTATTGACAGCATGAAGCGGACGTTGTATACAATAATACATATTAGGGATACGCAAATGTTTGCGATGATGGAAGCGAAGCGGAGGAACAACGATGTTTGTCGATCAGGTGAAAATTTATGTGAAAGGCGGGGACGGCGGCAACGGCATGGTCGCGTTCCGCCGGGAAAAATACGTCCCGAAAGGCGGGCCGGCCGGCGGGGACGGCGGCAAAGGCGGCGATGTCGTATTGGTCGTTGATGAAGGGCTGCGCACGCTGATGGACTTCCGCTACCAGCGCCATTTTAAAGCGCCGCGCGGTGAGAACGGCATGTCGAAAAATCAGCACGGGAAAAATGCCGAAGACTTGCTCGTCAAAGTGCCGCCCGGCACGGTCGTCATCGACGCCGATACGAACGAAGTGCTTGCCGATTTGACCGAAGCGGGGCAGCGGTTTGTCGTGGCCAAAGGCGGGCGCGGTGGACGCGGCAACACCCGGTTTGCCACCGCCGCCAACCCGGCGCCGGAAATCGCGGAAAACGGCGAACCGGGCGAGGAGCGGAACGTCATTTTGGAATTAAAGCTGCTCGCCGATGTCGGGCTTGTCGGGTTTCCAAGCGTCGGCAAATCGACGCTGCTGTCGGTCGTCTCGGCGGCTCGGCCGAAAATCGCCGAGTATCATTTTACGACGCTCGCCCCGAATTTGGGCGTCGTCGAAACGGAAGACGGCCGCAGCTTTGTCATGGCCGATCTGCCCGGCTTGATCGAAGGCGCTCATCAAGGGGTCGGCTTAGGGCATCAGTTTTTGCGCCATATTGAGCGGACGCGCGTCATCGTTCACGTCATCGACATGGCGGCGGTCGAAGGGCGCGACCCGTACGATGACTACCTCGTCATCAATGAGGAGCTCAGGCAATACAACTTGCGCTTGACCGAGCGGCCGCAAATCGTCGCCGCCAACAAAATGGACATGCCGAACGCTGAAGAAAACTTGCGCCGTTTCAGAGAAAAAGTCGGCGCGGCGGTGCCGGTGTTTCCGATTTCTGCGGCGACAAGGCAAGGGGTGCGCGAGCTGCTGTTTGCCGTCGCCGACTTGCTGGAGGCGACGCCGGAATTTCCGCTGCATGAAACGAACGAGCCGGCCGTGCAGCGGGTCGTGTATAAATATGAAAAGGAAGAGGCGCCGTTTGTCATCACTCGTGACAGCGATGGGGCGTTTCGTTTGTCAGGCGAGAAAATCGAAAAGCTGTTTAAGATGACTGATTTTTCCCGCGAAGAATCGGTGCGCCGCTTCGCCCGTCAACTGCGGGCCATGGGTGTCGATGACGCGCTGCGCGAGCGCGGGGCGAAAGACGGAGACACCGTCCGCTTGCTCGATTACGAGTTCGAGTTCGTCGACGACTGGGATGAACGGTAAAAGCGGGGGAACGTGCGGTGGAGAAAAAGTTTTATTTAGTGCGCGAAGACGTTCTGCCGGAAGCGATGAAAAAAGTCGTGCAAGCCAAACAGCTGCTCGAGCGAAAAAAAGCCGCCTCGGTCGCCGAGGCGGCGCAGCTTGTGAACATCAGCCGCGGCGTCTTTTACAAATACCGCGACGCCATTTTTCCGTTTCAAGCCGTGACGAAAGAAAACATTGTCACCCTGTTCTTTCATTTGGAAGATCGCTCTGGGACGCTTTCCCAATTGCTTGGCGTCGTAGCGGCTGCCGGCTGCAACGTGCTGACGATCCACCAGACAATCCCGTTGCAAGGGCGGGCGAACGTGACGCTCTCCGTCAGCACGAACGAGATGAACGAGGAGATCGATGAACTGCTGGCGAAATTGCGGCAGCTTGAATTTGTCGAAAAAGTGGAAATTGTCGGTTCGGGAGTGTATTAAGGCAAAGGGAGAGGCAAATGGAGATGAAAATTGGCTATTTAGGACCGAAAGCGACATTTACGGAAGCGGCGGCGGCCGCGCTTTTTCCGTCATCGCCGCGGGCGCCGTATGATACGATTCCTGACTGCATCGACGCCGCGGCGGCCGGAGAAATTGAAGCGGCCGTTGTGCCGCTGGAAAACGCGTTGGAAGGGTCGGTCAATTTAACGCTCGACTATTTAATTCATGAACAGCCGTTGCCGATTATCGGCGAGGTCGTCGTGCCGATCGAGCAGCATTTGCTCGTTCACCCGTATTACGCCCCGCATTGGCGCGAAGTGAAAGAAGTGTATTCCCATCCGCACGCCATGGCGCAATGCCGCAAGTTTTTGCATACGGTGCTCAAAGAGGCGAAGCACGTGCACGTCACCTCGACGAGCGCGGCGGCGAGATGGGTGAGCGAGCACCCGCACTTGCCGGCGGCGGCGATCGCCAACCGGCTGGCGGCGGATGAATACGGTCTTGTCATCGCCCAAGAAAACATTCATGATTACGATTCCAATCATACGCGCTTTATCGTTGTCAGCCGGCGCAATGAACCGCTTTCGCTCCGGTCGCCGCTTTACGCCGGCGACAAGACGACCATCGTCGTCATGCTCCCGAAAGACCAGCCCGGCGCTCTTCATCAAGTATTGTCGGCGTTCGCCTGGCGGCGGCTCAATTTGACGAAAATCGAATCGCGCCCGGCGAAAACCGGGCTTGGCAACTATTTTTTTATCATTGACATCGATGCGCCGAAGGATGACGTTCTCATCCCGGGAGCGATGGCGGAAATCGAAGCGCTCGGTTGCACCGTGCAGCTGTTGGGCAGCTATCCGTATTACTTCGTTGGATAAAGGAGCAAAAGGGTGTCCTCGTTCGCGATGGGGACACCCGTTTTGTCGCTTTACGCTTCAATGAGAAAGCCAGCCTGTTTTAAGGCGCGGCAGGCGGCATCAAGCTTTTCGGTCGCATCGGCTTCGATCGTATGCAAATGCGTTCCATCGGTCAGTTGGAGCAAATAGGCCGATTTGGTCGCGTTAATTTTGGCGATGAATTGATCGACCTCGAAGCGGTTGCTGACCATGATGGACGCCGTCAAATCGCCGTACACCGGATGCTCGATTTTGACGTCCTTGACAGTCACTCCGCAATCGACAAGGAGGTATAGCTCTTCTTTCGTCTGTTCTGGCGTATGGAAGCAGGCGATCGTTCGCGTATACGTTTTGGCCGGCGCCGCCGGTTTTAAATACAAATAGCCTTGACTTGTGGCGATAATCGGCTCATTGCGCGCTTTAAGCAAGGAAATGTCTTGAACGATCACCTGACGGCTGACGTTGGTTTTGGCCGCCAATTCCGCCCCGGTGAGCGGCGTTGTGCTCTCTTTGAGCCATTGCAAAATAAGTTGGCGCCGCGCTTCCCCGAAAACTTTCTTCTCCTCTTTCACCCTTGGTTCGCCCCCTTTCCTGCTGAGACTAGCCGTTCCAAGACGGAAACGAAGCGGTCAATGTCCGCTTCCGTTGTGGCGGTGCCGAAGGAAACGCGAATGAACTGCCTTGCTTCTTCCGGTGTTTTTCCGACGGCTATCATCGTCCGCGATGGCGCTTGCAATCCTACTTGGCAGGCGCTGCCGGTCGAAATGGCAATCCCGGCGCGATTGCATTCCAACATGACGAACTGGCCTTCCAAGCCGTTGACCGATAACCCGACGATATGGGCGAGCCGAGCGTCACGATGGCCTTCGACCGCCACCGGCAGCCGTTTGGCGGCGATGGCATCCAGAAGGCGGCTCCGCAGCTGTTCGAAACGGAGTTGCTCGCTTTCCATCCGCTCATAAAGGCGTTTTGCCGCTGTCAGGAACGCGGCGATGCCCGGCACATTGACCGTTCCCGGACGAAACCCTGATTCGTGCGTCGCCCCTGGGAAGACGGGCTTCCAGTGGCGGCGCGGGTCGATGTAGACAGCGCCGACGCCTTTGGGGCCGTACACTTTATGTGCAGAAATCGAGAGGCTGTCGATCGCCATCGCTTTGACATCTAGCTGTATTTTAGCAAAAGTTTGCACACAGTCGCTATGAAAAAGGACGCCGCGCGCCCGCAGGAGACGGCCGATGTCGGCGAGCGGCTGGATCGTGCCGATTTCTGAGTTGGCGTGCTGGATGGAAGCGAGGATGGTCTCTGGCGTCACGGCCCGCTCCAAATCGGTGAGGCGAATGCGCCCATAGCGGTCCACTGGCAAGTACGTCACCTTGTATCCTTCCGCTTCCAATTGCTTGAATAAATGGTGCAGCGAGGCGTGTTCGATCTCAGTCGTAATCAAATGGGTTCCCTTCCGGCGGTGGGCGGCGATGAGCGAACGGACGGCCAGCACGTTCGCTTCCGTCCCGCCGCTAGTAAAGTACACCCCTTCCGCCTCGCCGTTGATCATAAGGGCGAGCTCGCGCCGGCATAACGTGAGCAGCTTCCGTGCGGTAGTGCCGACATCGTGGAGGCTGCTTTCATTGCCAAAATAAACGGTTGCTGCTTCCGCATAAGCGGCGACGGCTTCCTTGCACATCGGCGTCGTTGCGGCATAATCCAAATAAATCATCGTTCTCCCGCCTTTTCTTTTTTGAACAAATATCTTGCCATTAGTTTAAATATGTGTAAATATAGATGTCAAGACAGTTAAAAAGAAAGGGAGCTGCAAGGTGAAAGAAGCCGGCATAATCATTGTTGGCAGCGGATTGGCGGCTTTAACCGCAGCCTACGGTTTACAACGGCAAAGAAATGTGACCATTTTCACAAAAAAAGGGCTGACCGACAGCAATTCATGGCGGGCGCAAGGGGGAGTGGCGGCGGCGCTGGCGGAAGCGGATGACTGGCGTGCCCATCTCCGCGATACGATGGCGGCTGGCCGCTTTCATAATGATGAACGCATGGTCGAGCTCCTTGTCCGCGAGGGGCCGCAGTGGCTGCAAGCTTGGATCAGCGCCGGGCTGGAGTTTGACCGCGATGAATCTGGCCGGCTTTGTTTCGGTCTAGAGGGCGGGCATAGCCGCCGCCGCATTTTGCATGCCGGCGGCGATCGAACCGGGCGGGCGCTCGTGGAGTTTTTGCGGCGGCAGGTGGACGCGCGGATCGTGGAAGGTGAACAAGTCATTGACTTGGTGATCGAAAACGGCCGCTGCGTCGGCGTGAAAACAAAGCGAAGCGATGGTGTCGTTTCGGCTTGGGCAGCGGAGGCGGTCATTGTGGCGACCGGCGGCTGCGCCGGGTTGTACGCGTTGACGTCGAACGCTCCGACCGCGGTCGGGGACGGCATCGCGATGGCGTATCGGGCCGGCGCCGCGGTCGCGGACATGGAGTTTGTCCAGTTTCATCCGACGATGCTGGCGGTCGATGGAAAAGCGGTCGGGCTCATTTCTGAAGCGGTGCGCGGCGAAGGAGCGGTGCTGGAAACGGAAGATGGGCGCCGGCTGATGGAGGGCGTTCATCCGCTTGGCGATTTAGCCCCGCGCGATGTCGTCGCCCGCGCCATTGCGGCCGAGCTCGATCGGAGCGGCCGCGTGGTGCTGAACATTGCTGCTGTTTCCAATTTCCGCCGCCGCTTTCCGACGATTGCCGCGCTGTGCGATGCCCATGGCGTCCGCCTTGAAGACGGCCGTCTGCCGGTCGTTCCGGGCGCCCATTTTTTGATGGGCGGTATCGTGGTCAATGAGTGGGGACAGACGACGGTGCCGGGCTTGTACGCTGTTGGGGAAGCCGCCTGCACCGGCGTGCATGGCGCCAACCGCCTAGCGAGCAACTCGCTGTTGGAAGCGATCGTCTTTGGCAATCGGGTGGCGCAGGCCATCCGGCGCGGCATTGCTTGGCCTGAAGCGATGCGCCAAGCGGTGCGGCGGCCCGACCGCCGGCGTCCGTTTGCCCCGTCGCTACCGGAGCGGACGCGCCTTTGCGAGCGGCTGTCGACAGAGGTTGGCATCGTTCGCGATGGCGAGCGGCTGCGCGCCGCCGTAGGCTGGTTGGAACAGTTTTCGTTGTCCGATTGGTTAGATGGCGACATCGAACCGTTGACGGCCGAGCAGATTGAAACAGGGTATATGCTGATTGCCGGCTGGCTTGTGGCCTCATCCGCGCTGCGCCGCCGGGAAAGCCGCGGCAGCCATTACCGGAGCGATGTGCCGTACGAAGACCGTGCTTGGCAGGGGCGGCGCCTCGTGCGGACCCGTGAGGAATGGGCGTGGCAAGCGGCCGGACGGTAGGCGAAAAAAGACAACGAAGGAAGGATGAACGATGAACCGATTGAAACTCGAACAGCTGCTGCGGCACTTTTTTCTTGAGGATATGGGCGATGGCGATTTGACGAGCGATCTTCTCTTTCCAGACCATGAACGGGCCGCCGGCGTGTTTACAGCGAAAGCGGCCGGCGTTTTGGCCGGGGTTGATATCATTTCTGCCGGTTATCGGCTGCTCGATCCGCAAATTGACGTATCGGTGATCAAAAGAGACGGTGAACGGGTTTCCGCCGGCGAACCGATCGCCTCAGTTGCTGGACCGGTGCGGTCGCTGTTATCCGGGGAGCGGGTCATTTTAAATCTGCTCCAGCGCCTAAGCGGCATCGCGACGGTGACGCGGCAGGCGGTCGATCGCCTCGGGGATAGCCGCACCCGCATTTGTGACACAAGAAAAACGACGCCGGGGCTGCGCATGCTGGAAAAATACGCGGTCACTTGCGGCGGCGGCTACAACCACCGTTTCGGCTTGTATGACGGCGTGATGATTAAAGACAATCATATCGCGTTTTATGGGTCGATTGCCGCCGCGGTGAAAACGGTGCGGGAGCGGCTTGGCCATATGGTGAAAATCGAAGTGGAAACGGAGACGGAAGCGGAAGTGCTTGAGGCGGTCGCGGCGGGGGCGGATGTGATCATGTTTGACAATCGAACGCCTGAGGAAGTGAAAACGTTTGTTCCGCTCGTGCCAAAGCCGATCGTCACCGAAGCATCCGGCGGCATTACACTCGCCAACGTCGCGGCGTATGGCGCAACCGGAGTCGATTATATTTCCCTCGGTTTTTTGACCCACTCCGCCGCGGCGCTCGATATTAGTTTTTCTTTGCAATAATGGGGGGAGAATGGATGAACGTACTCGAACAGTTGAAACGTATGGATGAAATGCCGGAAAAATACAAAATGATGGAAAAGGATGAGCTGGAAGCGCGCGCTCGCGCCGTCAAAGAACGCCTTGGTCGGCGCTTGTTCATTCCGGGCCATCATTATCAAAAAGATGAAGTGATTCAATTCGCCGATGCCACCGGTGATTCGCTTCAGCTTGCAAGGCTCGCGGCGAAAAACAGCGAGGCCGATTACATCGTGTTTTGCGGCGTCCATTTCATGGCGGAAACGGCCGATATGTTAACGAGCGCGGCGCAGGCGGTCATTTTGCCGGATTTGCGCGCCGGCTGTTCCATGGCCGACATGGCCGATCTGTTTCAAGTCGAGCGGGCCTGGGCGGCGCTAAGCGAGCGCTTGGGCGAAACGATCGTTCCGCTTGTATACGTTAACTCGACGGCGGCCATTAAAGCGTTTGTCGGCCGGCATGGCGGGGCGACCGTCACCTCATCGAACGCCAAACGCATGATGGAGTGGGCGTTTTCCCAAAAAGAGAGGGTTTTCTTTTTGCCTGATCAACATTTGGGAAGAAATACGGCGTATGCGCTCGGAATCGGCCTAGATGAGATGGCGGTCTGGGATCCGCACGAAGAGACGCTGCAATGCACCGGTGCGCTGGAGCGCGTGAAGGTCATTCTTTGGAAAGGGCATTGCTCGGTTCATGAAAATTTTACGGTCGAGCAAATCGCGTTCATTCGCCGCACGAAGCCGGACATGAAAATCATCGTTCACCCGGAGTGCCGCTTTGAAGTCGTTCAGCAGGCCGATGATGCCGGCTCCACGAAATACATTATTGACACGATTCGGAACGCTCCACCCGGAAGCCAATGGGCGATCGGCACGGAAATGAACTTGGTCAACCGGTTGAAACAAGAGCATCCGGACAAGGAAATCGTTTCCCTCAACCCCTATATGTGCCCGTGTTTGACGATGAACCGCATCGACTTGCCGCATTTCGTGTGGGCGCTCGAATCGCTCGAACAAGGAACGATCGTCAACCGGATCACCGTTCCTGAACATGTCGCTTTTGAGGCGAAAACAGCGCTGCAGCGGATGCTGGCGCTTGCCTAGGGGGATGGTGAAAATCACCAGCTTCATTCGACTTGTCGGAAATTACAAGAAATAAAATGATGGTGTTGCAAGTTTTTTCAATTCGATAAACAATGTTGGATAGCAGTATTTCCCCTTAAATCACCGGCCTTCTAGAAGGTCGGTGAAAAACGGTTGTTTCTTTTGAGCAACGGGGCATCGTTTGAAAGGTAATCCTGATGCGACAAGGCTTTTCGATTTGAGAAACGGTCTTGATAAGCGGCTTGCCCCCTTAAATCACCGGTCTCCTAGAAGGCTGGTGATTTCGTGCAAAATATGCTGATTCGATCTCTTTTCAATTAGAGAAACCTTGGGAGATTTTCACGATAAGGCAACAGAAACAGCTGGTACGTTTATAGCAACGGGAGGGGCCCAGTCCGTTTGCGACGACGTACGAGGCATGGGGCGCGAAAACCAGCAAGAAAGAGGTGCCTGTCCGATTGCGACGAAGCATCTTTCGCTTTCCCTAGCTGAACGGGAGCTTTTCCGTTCGGCTAGGGATTTTTTTATCATAAATCGTTCATTCCGCTCATACATTGTGTTGAAAGACACTAGCCGGAAACAAGCAATGGTTCGAGCGAGCACCGACAGTCTCGGTTTAGGAGGGGAACGGAGTGAAAATCCATATTGTTCAGAAGGGAGACACCCTTTGGAAAATCGCTCAAAAATATGGAGTCGATTTTGAACAATTGAAAAAAATAAATGGCCACCTAAGCGATCCGAATCTCATCATGCCTGGTATGAAAATCAAAGTGCCAACGGCCGGCGTTCCGGTCAAAAAAGGGGCGAAGACGACGGCGCCGCCCAAAAAAATCGAGGTGAAAGAACACCCGTACACCGAAGCGAAACCGTTTGTTTCCATTGACCTTGAAGCGGAATTCGGCTCGGCCCCCAACGCCGCTATTGGAGAAGCGCCAGCCGCCAATCAAACGCCGGCCGCAGCGAACCCGACAAACAACATGTCAGTGGCGCCGAAACCGGCCAATGAAATGCCGCCTGCACCAAAAGCGGCAAACGAAACGCCAGCTCCGGCGAAAGCAGCGAACAACACGCCAGCCGCGCCAAAAATGGCGAACAACACGCCAGCCGCCCCGGTTGACAAAGCAAAACAAGCGGCCAACGAAGCGAACGCCGGAGCGAAAACAGGATCCGGCATGCCGATCGGCCAAGCACCGAATGCGAAGGCAAATCAAGCGGCGGCCGCTCCCGTTAATAAGCTCCCCAACGTTCCGGTGAACGAAGCGCCCGCGGCCGTCAACGAAGCGCCGGCGCCGAAGCAAGCGGACAAAGCGGCCAATCCCGCCGCGGCGGAACCGGTCGAGGAAAAAAAAGAAACAGCGAAAGCCGAGGCAAAGGCCTCTGCGCCTCCGCTCGTGCACACCATTCCTCCGGTGACGCCGCCGCCTCCTCTTTCGTTTGCCCAGTCTTGGGCTGCGGCGCCGCCGCTCCCGCCGAAGCCGAGCAACATTTTGCCGGACGTCATGAAAGAGGAGAACGGCGAAAGCCCGAACGAATGGAAGGCGGAAGAAAGCGATGAGGCGCCGCCGCTGCCCCATCTTCCTAACGCTCCGTTCGTTCCGCCGATGTTTGGAGCGAATCAAGGATACGTGTCGACAGTTCCGGTCTGGCCGGGAGCGGGATATTACACCCCGCCGCTGCCGACAGCGCCGCCTATTCCACATTCATCGTCGGCCGCTGCCGACAGCCCGGAAAGCAGTTCGGCGCCGTTTCCTGGAATTCAAGAAAGCAGCGATGAATCGGCAGCTCTGCCGCCGGTCGGGCACGGCGCCCCTCCATTCCCCTCGCCGATCGGCGCCGGTTACGTTCATCCTGCCCCGATGGCGCCCGTTTATGGCGCACCGGCAACGTACGCGCCGCCGTCCGGCTATCCGCCATTGGGCTATATGCCCATTTATGCGCCGGCGCCGTATTACGGAGGATACATTCCGTCCGCTCCGTATGGGTATCTGCCGCCAACTGCGCCTGTGCTTCAGTGGCCTAGAGGTGGTTACCCGGCCAACCCGCCTGGATCGGCGCCGCCGTTTTGGCCTGCGGAGGCTGGCCCGCGTTTGTTTGGCGAGCCGCCGGATGAGGAGAGCGAACATGGCGATAACGAATAACGGAATGGAAAGAGACGCTGCCCGCCGTCTCTTTTTTCTTCTTGGGCGCCGCTTCCGTCTTGACATTCAGCAGGCGGTGGCATTGAAACCGTACGTGATCGCCATCGCCGCCCGGCAAGGGATGTGGGTCGCCAAAGCGTATCGTTCGTTTGCGGCCGCTTGGCGGCAAGCATGGCTGCTTTCGGCTTTGCGGCGCGCCGGGTTTTTGGCCGCTCCCGCTCTCGCGCCGATCGGCAGCGGAGGCGTGGTGGAAGCGGGCGGGAGCTATTGGCTGCTGATGGAGTACGTAAAGGACGGGCGCCCGCTTTCGCTCGCCGATGGACGCGCTGCCGCCGCCGGCCTCTCTCTTTTGCGGCGCTACCATGCGGCGACTGCGTTCATTGTTCGGACGGAGCGAGCGGCCGGCGCCCTGCCGCGCCTGCATCTGTATGAAAAATGGCGCCGCCGCTATGATGAGTTTTGTCGCCACTTGCCGCTCATTGAAACCATCATGGAAAAGGAAGACATTTTGTTTGTGCAGCGCTGGGCGCGCGATTGTTTGGCAACGTGCGCCGAGCATGCCGCCGAGTTGGCGGCGGAGCCGGTGGCGATCATTCACGGCGATGTCGCTCCGCATAATTTTTTGTGTTCTGCCGGCCATTTATGGCTCATTGACTATGATGCCGCCGCCATGGCTTCGCCCGGGCTGGATTATTGGCAATATGCCAACCGCTTGTTGCCGCACATCGGCTGGTCGTACTCAGCGCTCGCTCGTTTCGCTCCGCTCCGCCAATGGCTGGAAAAGCGCTGGTTTTTGCATGCCCTCCTTTTCCCGGCTGACATCTTTCGGGAGTGGCGGCCGGCCGTCGAACGCCGTCGCCGCTTGGCGATCGACAGGGAAAAGCGGGAGCGGTTTGTCCGCCGCCTGTGCGCTATGCTAAAATAAAACATGAGAAATGAAATCGATGGAAAAGGGGTCGAAGGTGAATGCAAGAAACGATTGACAAGCTTGTGCAATGGCTGCGGGAACAAGTCGCGGCGGCCGGTCTGAACGGGGCGGTCGTCGGCATCAGCGGCGGCATTGACTCGGCGGTCGTCGCCCATTTGATTCGGCGAGCCTTTCCGGACGATTCGCTCGGCTTGATCATGCCGTGCAAAAGCCATCCAAAAGACATGGAAGATGCGCTGAAAGTGGTGGAAAGCTGCGGAATTCGCCATTTGGTCATCGATTTGACCGAGGCGCATAAGGCGCTGTTCGGCGCCGTGGAAGCCGAACTGAAAGCCCGCGGGGAGTGGAATGAGGAGAAAGCGCGCCTCGGCGATGCGAACACGAGGGCGCGCCTGCGCATGACGACGTTGTACGCGGTCGCCAACAACTACGGTTATCTTGTCGTCGGCACGGACAACGCCGCCGAATGGCATACCGGCTACTTCACGAAATACGGGGATGGCGGGGTCGATTTAGTGCCGCTCATTCATTTCACCAAATGCGAAGTGCGAGAAATGGCTCGCGTGCTCGGCGTTCCCGAAGAAATCATCACAAAAGCACCGAGCGCCGGATTATGGGAAGGACAGACGGACGAAAGCGAGATGGGCACGACATATGAAATGATTGACAAATATTTGAAAGGAGAAGACATCCCAGAGCGGGACCGGAACATTATTGAACAGCTGCACGAACGTTCGCATCATAAACGGCAGCTCGCTATAGCGCCGCCGAAGTTTTAACGTCATTTCCGACAGACGTGTCCCATCTTAAAGAATGGGCAGGGCAAAGCCCAAAGAGTAGATGGGATGAATGGCGGCTGGCGGGAACGGACAGCGATAACGCATAGGCCGCCCATGATGGAAGAAACAGCGCTTTTCACGGAACGGGCCGCCATAACGCCTGCTCAAGATGCCGTTCGTTGATGGTCCGCCAATGTTCCGGTTGGCGGAAACTGACAGCGATAACGCCTCCCCTTTTTCCACAAGCTAAACGTAAGGCTGGTTTGTGGCCAGCCCGGGGCTTAGGAAACCAAGGGGGGTTTTCCATTGAGACAAGCGGTCAAATGGCTCGCTGCGCTGTCAGCGGCCGGCTTGCTCGCTTCATGCGCCAATGATCAGGAAGGAAATGAAGGCGCACAACGCTACAACGACAGCGCAAGGCCAATCGGCTATTACTCGACGGAACGGAGCGATGATTTCCGCTACGGCCGCTATGGCACGAACGCGCTCAACTATGACAACCGGTATCTATGGACGCGGCGCGGGCCGGCGACCGACTATTTGACGGATGGCGGCCGTCTTGGCGGACCGGCGGCGACCCGCTTTGACACGGGCGTGCCGGCTCTTCCGCCCGATGTCGATTTTGGCGATGGCGATTACAATTACCACGGGCATTTGCACTCGCTAAACGTCGACCCGCATCCGTCCTACTATCGAACGTATGACGGCCGCTTGGCCGAACAGCTCTCTCGCCGGGCCGCGGCGGTCAGCGGGGTGAAGGATGCTCGCGCGGTGGTGTACGGCGGCCAAGCATTGATCGCGATCACGACCGCCGACCGCCATCCGGAGCGCGTTGAACAGCGCGTCGCCCAAGCGGTTGCTCCGCATGCCGGCGGCAAGCGGGTGCGCGTCACGTCCAACCCAAGCATGTACCATCGCGTTCGTTCGATCGACAACACGATGCGCCACGGCGGTGCGGTGAACCGAGAGGAAATTGACCGCGACTTGCGCACCATTTTTATCGGCGATACGATTCAAGAACGGCCGGAAAATACGCGATAGTGCGAACGAGACGGGCAAGCTGAACGATCGAGAGGGTGTCCCAAAAGACTGGGACACCCTCTCTCATCGCTATATAGAAGCACTAGCTGCTTCCCTGCCACACGAGTTGGGTCTTTCTTGAGAAGGCCGATGAACAACCGCTGCTTCCCTTCATCAATGGGGAAACGCCTGAAAATTAGGATCCATGCAACAAGGTTTTTCTAGTTGAGAAATGAGATGGCAAAGCCGTATCCACGAGTAAATCACCGGCTTCTGAGGGGAGATCGCCTTTTGGGTCAGCTCCTTTTTGGCGCGGCTGTCCGCCTCCAGCCGGTGCAGCGCCGCTTTCCGCTGTGGGGTGCTAGGCCCGTCTGTCGGGCGCAACCATCCGCTTCAGACCGGTGCAGAGGCTAACGCTGGGGGCCGCGCGGGCGAGGACGGAACTCGGCTGGCGCTAGGGGAAATGGGATGTTGGACTTTTTGATAGTGTTGAGTAAACGATTGGTGGATGACGTTCACAAGGACTGCGAATATTTGTTTGCGACGTTTGCCGAGACCACCAAATGAAGCGCTCGACAACATTGATGGGAGCGATAAGCTCAAGAAATCGTCCATTTGCCAAAAAACGAGGCCTTCGTCACGGGCCGCCCACGCCATTCAAGGGTGTGACTGGCATTTCTCTCACAGCGATCATCAATGGGTCTGGGGGCATTCGCTTGTTTGGCAGATGGTGTATACCCGTCTCTATGATAAGGTGGCGGGAAGAAGCAAAATCGACCTAGCGATCGAGAGGCTTTCCTCGCTCAAGGGGAAGC
>NZ_LQYX01000041.1:116635-120002 GCF_001587475.1 Geobacillus sp. B4113_201601 | reverse complement strand
ATGTGCTCATGGATTCATGGTATCCGTCCCAAGCGCTCATCGAAGCCTGCCTGAAACAAGGATTCCATGTCATCGCTATGCTCAAGACGAACCGGATTCTCTATCCGAAAGGCATCGCCCGCCGTCCAAGCAAAGGAGTTCGCCCGCTATATCGAGCCCAACGACACCCGCCTCGTCACGGTGGGGAACGAGCGTGATCGTGTCTACCGCTACGAAGGCGCGCTCAACGGTCTTGATGACGCGGTGGTACTGCTGGCTTGGAAGGCGGATGAACCGATGACGCCAGATCATCTCCATGTCGTCTTCGACACCGACCGGGAGCTAGGCGATGAAGAGATCTTGCGTTACGATGCCGAGCGCTGGACGATCGAATGCGTTTTCCAGCAGGCCAAAGACCAGCTAAAGCTTGATGGGTACCGCGTTCGCCACGTTCGGGCGGTGAAACGGTATGGGGGCGTGGTGCTGTTCGCCTGCGTATACAGCATCGCGGAATCTCAACCAGACCTCTCTTCCGGCCTAGAGCTTCTTCGGTCTCGGAAAGGGCACAGCGTCGTCGAGTTCATCGATGACGCCGCAAAGCAAGAGATTCCCATTGATGTGATCAAAAAACAGCTCCATGTCGCCTAAGGGGTCCCTGTTTGTCTCTTAGGGCATGGAAATGACTGTAGTGAAAAATGCTCATCTACAGTAAGAAAATTTAATATCTGCACTACAAAGGAATACCGCTTCAACAACTTACCCTCTTAATAAAAAATATATTCAAATTTCTCCTTATATTGTTAAACTATTTATTTAAAAAAACCGATAATAATAATGAATACTATTTTAGGAGGGAGGTATGAAATGAATTCATTTTTTAGAAAATCAGGTAAGGTATTGTTGCTGGTTTTCACTCTAATTTTCACTTTGGTGACGATTGGAGTGCAGAAAAGCTATGCGAATGAATTACTTAGAACCAAGCCAAACATGAATTCTATCATTGAACTCCAAAAAAGTCTGGAGTTTACCGAAGAATCATTAGCGGTAGACATTGATAAAGCGAAAATAGAAACAGAAATAAAAATCAACGAAGATGAAGCTATAAAAATCGAAAGCGATAATAAATTCAAACCTCAATCCCAATATGGTGTAGGTGGATTAATCTTAAATACGCAGGATTCCTTAACAGAAGAGGACCCGATGGATTTATTTTTCTTTAGTCCGACTTCCGATAAAATTTTAGTTTCTAGGATATTATCTGGGAACGAAGATTATATATTGCAACTTTATGTTGTAGATTATGAAAATGGACTAGCGTATCCAACGGAATTTACCACTTCACCGGGAAAACTAATGCTAATCAATATACCGGCAGGTGATTATGCTTTAGGTGTGTTATCAAAAGGAACTTTGGGAGCTTCATACACCATTCAAATGAATGCTTCCAATCCTGCTAATTTTGATGAAGCCTTATATATTTCACAAGATCTTACAAAATTCGTTGCAAAATATAGTGATGGTTCTTTGTATTCAAACGGCCAATATGTGTTGAATGTAAATGGAATTAACAACGAACATCTTAATTGGGAAAGAAAATATTATTTTTCATACAATGGGGGATATTCACAAAGAACACATTCCCTATCGGATATAAAAATATCTTCCATTTCAAGCCCGATTTCTTACTCTTCCAATTATGCAAGTTCTGATTTTGCAATTATGGTATATCTAGATGTGGGGACGCTTTTCACATACCATGAATCGCAATATCAATCTGGTCCAACCCTATACTACTACAGTTCATTTGTCGATACTTTAGGTAAAAATACACCACGTAGACTGGAATCTGACGATTTTAACTATGGCGATCACATCTTAATCGTCGATTTAACAACCGGGAAATCAATCGACTTCTTCAGTGTGTTGAATTTTTACTATGCAAGTGGTGTAGAACCATTACCTTCTATTGATTATTTAGAATAGGAGGGGATGACCCCCATGAAAATTGATCTTGGATATATCGGAGCGATGGTCGCTCGAAATGATGCCAGAATGCCATCCATATATGAAATCAAAAATCCATTAGCTGGAAAGCAAGTAGAAGTCATCAGAAATGGAGAGGCTTATAAAATCACCCTTTCGGATGAAATCAAACAGGTTCAAGGTCTGATGAGCATGACGGTAGAAGAGTTTTTTTTAAAAGATATTAACATACAAAACGCAGACCCTTCCGATATTTTTTCTTATCGGCCACAGGATCAATGGCTCGTTTTCAGTCAATATTTACATGAGTCCAAATACTTTGATTCACTAAGCGATGAAGAATTGAAGAAAGTGGAATCCATCTTACAACATATTACGGATGGAATGGATAGTTTAGCTAAATATGTAGGGATTAACCTTTTTGGAATAAAGAAGCAACAGCTTAACTCTTATGAAGCACATCTTGAACTTGCTTCTTCGACAGCTGCGCTTCAACACTTCAGTGATACGTTTTTAAGTGGCGACGTAAAAGCTGGATTTGATCAACTGATTCAAGATTATGTTCGTCACAATACGAAAAAATTGATGGATTATCAATCCGTAGAGGAAAGATTCTATGCAGCACGAGCCAAAATCAAACCGCTGAATGCTCCTCTGACATACGAACAATCACGTCATTTATCTATGACAAACAAACTAGGAAAAACCATTTATACACACGAAGAAATTGAATCGGTAATCAAAAATTATCAAGAAATGTTTAAGGACATTAAAAACGAAGAAGATTTGTCCTCTGTGCTATTAAAAGCGAAAGAACAACTTCTTGCATTTGTAACGAAAGGTATCTCACCAAAGGATGCGGATTACCAATTGGCAAAAGATTTTGTTACACAGCGTTCCGATGACACATTTAAACGAATCGAGAATTACTGGAAAATGATATGGCAAGGAAAACAAGAGTTACATACTGTAGATGAGTAAATTGGCTAACATAAATTTACAACCAAATAAAAAAAGAGATATGAACCCAACTCCTTGAGAAAAATAGATGTGCTCAAACCCATTCACACAAGGAGGTTCATGTCTTAGGAATCGATGAACACATCATCAAGGAATCCCACAAGTTTTTCATGACGCTGGGATTGGCGCTTGATTTCTCGAAGCCGGTCATCAAGCATCTGGTTCATCTTGTCGACGCCTTGTACCAAGGGATTTTCGGGGACATTGACGGATGTCCGGTACTGGAGTTTTCACCCGAATCATCGAACGACACTGAGCCACTTTTTCACGAAAAGCCCTTGGAACGAGGAAAAACGGCTTGAGAAGCTTCAAGAATGGATCCTTCGCCAGATCGAACGCCTGGCCAAACGGACGAATCAACCCCTGTTCCTTTCGATGGATGATC